>WAMJ01000106.1 GCA_015522385.1 Candidatus Heimdallarchaeota archaeon | reverse complement strand
TGAGCAGTAGTTCTTCAGTGATTACGGATAGTTTGATAGCAAAGTGGAAGGTATTCACCTGTCATAATTTCACCTCATGGATCCACAGCGTCAGCTCATCCAGTACAAGATAGTGAGCACTCAAGGAGTGATAAATCTCAGTAGAGTGGAAGGCAAGACCTCATTTGAACCCTTATAGTACTGTTCTCACAGAGGTACTTAAAGCTGACGTAATCATTAACTGTCCAACATCTCAAGGTAAACACGGACGGACACCCCCTGTCCTCGTACATATAAATCATTGATTTACCCCTATTGAGGATGAAAGGACATTCAATAAAATTAACTCCAAACCTTGATATATCTTTCATGTTCTTCTACCATCTCAGATATTTTCGCTTAACATTGACTGTAGATTCACCATAAAGATGCGAGATCTATATTGAAATAAATGGATACAGACAACTGGTAGATAGCGTATTACGCTTATAGAGATCTATAAACCATAGATTGATAATGTGTTACCTTGCTCATCCGGGAGGCATTAACTTTCGTTACTGGGTGATGGAATTGATCATCTGCAGGATTCGCGCATTCTCCGCAGCGAAGAGACCAGGCTCTACGGCGTCACCCATGGCCTCGAAGACACCTTCGTAGTTCTCTTCGAACTCCTTGAGGTAGACCTTGCTCATCAGTTCGATGTTGGAGGAGAAGTGCCCGAGGAGCTCCATGATCAGGAGTACCCGCTTGCCCTTGACGAAGGTCAGCAACGAGTCGTGGAAATGGATTGTTGAGAGCTCGCCCTCTGATCTGACCAGTGACTCCATGGAGACTTTGACTGCACTGATCAGCGGCATCAGGAGGGTCATATCCTTCTCCTCGCCTTCGATCGTGTCGAGAGAGATCACGGGGATGCCGGAGTGCGTGGCTATTAGGAAGGTCTTCACCCTTGTGGGGGTGAGCGAGAGGCTCAGTGGGTTAAGGTAGATGGAGATCCCCCAGAACAGCAGGGCGACTCCGAGTACCAACGGTCTGTAATTCCTCACCACGGGGTTGCTGGTGAACGCCACGCCCACCGCCCAGAGAAAGATCAGCGTGTACGCGAGGATAAGGCTCAGGAAGTACGGTTCCTTCGTGCTCGCTGGGCTTTTCCTCAGGCGGATGAGCAGGGGTCTCGTGATGAAGACGAGAAAGAGCAGCGTGAGAGTCACCGAGAACAGACCGACTATGGGGGCATAGCTCGCGTTGAGACCGAATTCGTCATAGGTTAGAACCACGTTGTCTGGGTCGGAGAAAAGGGCGATGAGCAGCCCTACAAGGAGGGATATCCAGTTGGAACGGATGGGTAACCTGTCGTACTGGCTCCGGATCGATGCCAGCAACAGCGCCCACAGTCCGAGCATGATCGTGACGTTCTGGAAGAACCAGATTGTTTTCGCCTGTTCTGCGGGAACCACCACTGCGTAGATCCTGAAGAGGTAGTGGGAGAACAGCAGGGTGAAGGCGATGAGCATCCAAGCATGGACGACATAGCGGTAGCGGAGGTAGGTGACAAGCAGAACACCACCGGCAATGACAAAAGAGATGATGTAGACGGCGAGTACTACCAGAGCGAATGTACTTATTTCCATTGTGAATCAACCCGTATCGACCGCAAAGGTGCAATCGAGAATGTCGGGACATGATCAATCAGGATAAAATAGGTTTTTCCTTCCGGATAGTAATTTGCTCTCGAATATCGATCAAATCCGACAGTAATTGTTCGGTACATGAACCTCATTTGACCACAGAGCGTATCCGAGTGATAGCGGTTCTTATAAGTGTGATCAGCCAAGGAATGTTGTGTACGCCTACCTGATTCCCGTGATCCTCGTACTTACCACCTTCCCCTGGATCTACTACAGAGCGCAGGCTCCCCCGCGGAATCGTCCTTCGAGATACAGGGAGGACGGGAGGGATTGCGTGGTCTTTCTCGGGGACTCGATCACACACGGGAAGATTGGGGCGAACTACGTCGACATCCTACAGGAGGAATTCCAGCAGTACAGCATGGTGAACGGGGGGATCAACTCGCAGCTAGCGTACAATGCGCTGCAAAGGGTGGATGAGGTTCTCCGCTGCAGTCCCTCGAAGGTCTTCGTGCTCATCGGGACCAACGACGCCAACGCCTCCCTGCCCGAGAACGCAAGGATGTACACCGTCACACAGAGACTTCCGCAGACCCCCTCAAGGTCGTGGTACAGGCAGAATCTCCGCTCGATCGTGAAGAGCCTACAGGATCATACTGATGTGTATCTGATCTCGATCCCCACGATCGGGGAGAACCCCCGGAGTCTGGAATTCCGTCGGAGCACGGAGTACGCTGGTGTCATCAGGGAGGTATCGGAGGAGTTTGATTGCGGTTACGTCCCCTTCCACGAGAAGATGATCAAGGAGCTGGGAGACGGGAGCTCACCCTATCCCTTCGAGAAATGGAACTCCATGATGGTAAGGGGGATAGTGTACCGATACCTCCTTGGGTACTCGTGGGATAAGGTTGGGCGAGGGTTCAGGTTCCATGCCGACTACCTGCACCTGAACACGGAGGGAGCGCGTATGCTCGCTGAGCTCATAGGGGATGAGTTGAGGGATGAGGCTCTTGGGGGGCAGGGTGTGATGTGTTCTTCCTGAGCACCCTGTAGACCGAGTAGAGGAAGAGGACTGCACCGTAAGACATTTGCACGAATATTATCATATCTCCATATGCCTTTATGACAGAGTCGGGAGGACGTATCACAGCGATTATTGTGTATCCCAGTACTGCAAATAGCGGGAGAAGGAAGAGGACAAGACTGTCCACCAACCTGACTTCACCTCCAAGTTCGCTGAGTACAGTCTTCCTTTGGCTCTTGTATCTTCTGAGTGGGAGAAGGACAAGAAGACAGATCCCGACGAAGGTGACGCCAAGGACGGAGTAGGTGATGAGCTGTAAAGAAACGAGGAAAAGCACATAGAGGATGACCAGAACGTTCTCCAACCTTGACGGACGAAATTCGCCATCCCAGAACCTCCTGATGAGGTAGTGACTTCCCACATAGATCACACCGAGGTAGAGGAGAAGCAGAGCATAGTCAGTGATTGGCCACTGTCCGAGGACATGTCCCTCAGCGATGAGCTCGGGGTCGTTCACGTTCTCCGGTATCCAGAACACTGTTGCCCAGATCCCGAGGAGGAAGCCCATAGTAGCGGAGCTAAGTGCCAAGGTACGGATCCTTCGCTGCACGAGGAATTTGTGCTGGAAGTACCAGCCGAATATAACGCTGAGCGTGGTGTGCCAACCGATGAAGTAGAAAAACATGATTCCGGTGATGTCAGCGACGATTATCCCCGTGAGTGCTCCCTCGACGTACAGCGGGTACAGTGAGGCGGCAAGGAACATCCCCCAGAAGTCCCTTACCCTGAAGTAGCTGACAGCGAGGAGGAACAAGTATGTACCGGGCATGTAGAAGAGCACAAGTTCGGCGTATGCGTATCCCTGTGTGTACCAGTACATCTTCTCGGAGAAGAAGACCATGATGGTGGTCGAGAGCAGTATGAATGCCCACCTCTTGACGATTTGTCTCATTTCAGGCCATAGACTCACGGATTATTTATCACTTCGTGATCGTAGAGCTCCAAGATGCCTCCTCCTATCGCGAGGTTTGTGGAAGGTGCATGGTCAACGCGGGGATCAACTCGCAGCTGGCGTACAATGCGCTGCAGAGGGTGGATGATGTTCTCCGCTGCATGCCCTGAGCTAGGTGCTCCCTCCCGTCCATGGTGGCCATCCACACCTTCGCGGAGGAGCAGTTCAGGGAGACGCTCCAGAGCATCACGATCGGTCCCTACTTCATCGAGCTGATCTCGGACGGTGAGATCCTGCACTGCACGGTCTACAGGGGGGCAGGTTCATGATCACCGACCGCAGGGAGTACACGCACCGCAACAAGCGGCTGATGATCACCGACCACTACATCTGCGCCACATGCGGGAGAAGCTCCTCCTCCTTTGCCCGCTTCTGGGCACACCTGAGGAGGTGCGGGTGATGTACCACACACCAGTACCCACCGTCGTCACCGGCAACTCGATAAAGTACATCATCGCCGGCAGGAGCTACGTGCTCGTCGTCTGCGAGTACAGCAATCGGGTGGAGATCTACCGCACCACTCTGTCCCATGAGATGGATGTTAAGGTCTTCCAGGGACCAATCCAGGTGATCGCCGATCTGCTGATCTCCGGAGTGATCTACGGGGTGACGGATTGTGACATCGGGGGGACGCTGCTCCTCGACGCAGACTTCCGGCTCTACCTGCTGCTGGAAGGTGATCTTCTTGATCTAGAACAATCCATCTGCGCGGTAAACGACCTCTGATTTTTTCAGTCAATTATTTTTTCCTTTTAATAAATCCTCTCAGTCATCCGTAAGGAGGTGAAAAGGTGATAACGATTATTAGCATGCTCGGTCTGTACCCGATGCTCAGCGCCGTGGTCTCGTCGGTGGCGGTGTACCTCATGTGCCATGCTTGCGACGACGATGAAGATCCAGAATTCATCGAGCTCTAGATTCAGGAGTTTTTATTTCAGGGGAGGGAAGGAATTGTATGCTACAGTTACAGCAGAGGATGAAATCCCTGCACAGGATCGATAAGTTCGGCGAGAGTTTAGAACACTACGAACTTGGGAACTATGAAAAAGCGGCCGAACTGCTCAAGGCCCTCCTTGACAGAGGGGGGTTGACTGAGCAGGAGCAGGCTCTCGTCCACTACAGGATCGGACTCTCTCACTCTATGCTGCAGGAGAACCAACTTGCCATCAGGCACTACCGGAAGTCTTTCGAGTTCTCGGAGGGCGTACCACTGGGGGGCATCCCCGCACAGGTACCCTCGGAGTTCGGGCTCTTCGTGATCACAAATATCGCCTCAATATATTTAAGGCAAGGACGTATCATGGATGCCTTGATCTACTATACCTACGTCAAGGAGCATCTTGACCCAGAGTCGTCGCAGTACCCGCTGCTCCTGCGAAACATTGCAAGAGCAGAGCGGGTGAAGTCCCGATACAAGCCCCCGAAGACAGCGAGGAGTACACCTCCCGCACCTGCTGGCGTTGTGGGACGATCGAGTTCAGGACATTCCGCCGTCAAGGGGTGCACCGGAGCTACGGTCTGACCTTCAGGCACGCAGGCTGGTTCGAGTGCAACTGCTGCGGATGGAGGGGCAACTCCGACCTGAACGGTGCGCTCAACATCGGGAAAAAATACCTTCTCACGGAGGTCTTCCGTCCCGGTATCGAGAGCTTGGCTCTGTTTTGGAGGCGGGACATGTGGTGGAAGTGGGAGGGGCACTACCGCCAGCGGGTACAGAAAGGGAAGACGAGAGGGAAAACTATTCCGCCGAAGAATGTCGTCTACCCTAAGTGGACGTGGAAGGCATTGAGCAAGATGCCGAAGTGGAAGGGGAGGTACTTACTCTGGGCACGGTACCCTACGGGGCACCTCCCGAGAGAGTGGAGCTGGATTGTCACCGACGTTCCGCCTCCCGTGGGACGATTCGCCTAGCCGAGCGCTAACCAACAGCCGGGATCTCGCGGTCCCGGAGGGACGGAAAAGGGCCGATGGTCGCCCTGCCCGTAAGGGCCGATCTGATCCGAGAGTATTCCTCGGTGCATCACTCCGTTGGGAAGCCCCCAGTGGTACTCGTGTGGAGCTATGGTAGCAGAAGCACGAGTCGGGCAGGTGGAGCCAGCGGTGTGCGTCACAGCACAGTACGCCGTGACGCTTGGACGCAGATCATTAAGACCATGGGTATTGTGGAGTGGATCAGTTATTCCTCGACGTGCAGGTTCATCTGCCACCTGATCCCGAAGGGGTCGATGAAGGTGCAGAAATAGTCGCCCCAAAATTGCTTCTCAAGCTTCATGGTGATCTTGCAGCCCTCCCTCTCTGCTGTGGAGTAGAACCTCTTCATCTGATCGAGCGAGTCGGGTTCGATTGAGATCGAGACATTTGGTCTTGAAAAGTCGTCGTCTGAGAAGCTGTCGGATATGTATAGCAGGGCATCTCCGATCTTGAACGAAGAGTGTAGCGTCATCTTTGACAGGTCCATATCATTCGGCAGGTTGAACTCAGCTCGCTGTTCCTCGGTTGGTGATACGCGGTCAATAATCTCGGCATCGAATATTTTGGTGTAGAAATCCAGAGCGTCTATCGTGGATTTGACGGTAATGGTTGGTACAAGCGTTACCATAGAAAGATAATATGGATATTTCATAAAAAGGCAACCTCCCCAGATTTTATCTGAAGAAGATTTCATCGAATGTGCAGGGAGGTCAGAGGATGAATGTAGTTGGAAAAACATGCTTAGAGACCATAGATCTTCATCACCAGCCACTGCCGCACGCTCGGGGGGAAGAGGCGGAGCAGGGGAGCGAATAGAAGCGAATCCGAACCAGTGAGGTATCTCGCTCTGGGCTTCCTCTTTCGTATGATCTTGGCGACGAGGTTGCCGATACGAGCAGGATCCGCACCCTTGGACTCCGATTCCCTCATGATCTCGACCGCGGCCTCGGCCTCTTCGCTTCTTGAGGCCCAGATCCTGCCTGAGTGGAAGTCGGTCTTGGTATCCCCAGGCTCTATGAGAGAGACGCGTACTGGAGTCTTGGCCAGCTCCATCCGCAGCCCGTCAGAGTACATGGCCAGTGCTGCCTTGGACATGGAGTAGGGGACTTGGTAGGGGATGGCCAGTCTTCCACCGAAAGAGCCTATATTGACGATGTACGAGTCGTGATCCCGGAGGTGAGGTAGTGCCGCTCTCACCATCCTGTGCGCACCAAAAACATTGGTGTCGAACTGCGTTCTCAGGTCAGAGATGTCCATCTCAGCGAGGGGCCCCACGACGGCATTACCCGCGTTGTTCACCAGCACGTCAAGTCTCCCCTCCGCATCGATCACTGTGTTGACCGCGGACTCCGGCTCCCCTTCTCTGGTCACATCGAGCTTCAGCATCGACCAGTCCTCATCAGAGGGATTGCGTGATGTCCCGTAGACAGTGTGCCCTCTATTATGGAGCTCAATGGCGATGGCCCTGCCGATACCCCTTGATGCACCGGTCACAAGTACTACCCTGTTCACACATGTTTGTGAAAACCCGATGTAATAAGCCTAGCTGGAGAACTGGGTCTGATTTGACACCGGTGTGGCGTGGAGTAAGCGACTGTTGAACGCGAACACGCAGTTAAGAACTGGGGGAATTTCATCCATCTTACATATCCAGATAATGTCTAGCAGACGTATGTTATCACTTCAGAAATTGTTGACACACCAATCTTTAAGGAGTTGACCACAGACGAAAATTCATGAATTTCGACACTGATCTGGAGAATATCGAGAAGGTCAATATTTTTCTCCAAGGACTTGATCCCGAAAACATAGTGGGCAACTGGTCACTCTCCGAGCTGATAATCCACATCTGGGGCTGGGATTTGGAGATGACGAGGCTACTCGAAGCCCAGATAGCGGGGACAGTAAAGTCTCTTGATTTTGGGGAGACCATGAAGGACACCGACCTCACAGGGTACTTCCAGTTCGAGTATCAGAAGGAGGGGATGAAACTGGAAGAGTGGAATGACATGATGATCTCAAAGTACAGGGACAGGCCTGTCATGGACCTAAAGGCTGAGCTGAACCGTAGTCGACGGAGCCTTGTCTCTGCGTTCAGGAAGCACATAGAATATTTCCGTGACAGACCGGAGGTCATCGAGAAGACAATTTCCATCTGGAAGCACGATCTCCACCACCTCAAGAAATGCGGGTTCAAAACAGAAGATGTCTTGAGGTAGATTTTGCGAACCACGGGATGAATCCTTAGGGACAGGACGAATAACTCACTCCATACCTAATAACTAACCTTGATCCGGGACCTCACATGGGTATCGAGGAACTCCGTCAACCTCCTGCGGTAGTCGGGGTGCTGTGCCATCTTGGAGTGGGAGGAACCGGGGACAAGCCAGTATTCCACCCTTTTGCCCCTGAGGTTCTCAACATTTCTCAGTAGGTGTGTATCTGGGGGAAACCACGTGTCCCTCTCACCGTGGATGAGGAATATGGGGGCATCGATCAAGGGAAGTGTGTGATCAGGGCTGTACTCGTCGAATGGCAGGTCAAGACTGAGCAGGAGATCCGCCACCCACTTGAGCGTGAACAGTGGCAAACCCAGTTCACGGATGCTGTCGTAGACCATGTCCCGGTAGTTGTTAACCAAAGCCTCACCTACGAATGCCCGAACAGGGTGCTGGTAGCTGTAAATAGACCCTGCGATTGCCCCAACAGACAGCCCGTGGACGATCGGTTCCTTGATTCCTTCATGCTTGAGTACCCTCGTTACATCTTCTGCATATGTGAAGCCGTTTGAACGACTAAGTCGCTGGCTCTGTCCATGTCCCCTCGCGTCAATAAAGATCAGCGAGTACCCCCGTTCCCAGTAGACCTCTGCTCTCTGCACCATACGAGCTGAGTTCCTGCCGAAGCTATGGAGGAACACTGCCCAGTCATCTGGATCCTCCTGACTTGGGTTCTCGCAAACCCAGTAGACGACCTTCGGGTCAGTGAGCTCACCCCTCCTCTGGGTACCCTCCGCCAGCCCATAAGGAATCGTGTATTCTGAGCTTCTCCAGAACTTGAGGTTAAAATTAAAGAAGAGAGCAAAGACCAAGATAAGAAATATGTACAGACCTGCAATCACAAGTAGTGCCATCCACAGTGCATCCATTTTCCACCACTGAAGAGTTATATGGTCATAAAATATTTGTACCTTACGATTAGGAAAATTGACTCACCCAGACGAGATTGAGGATATGCTTGTTATCCCTATCCTCAGGAACCCCGAAGACATCATTTAGGAACTCGAGCACAGGTTGCAGCTTGGTGACAGTTGTCTCACCTGTCGTTATCTTGTAATTCCTTTCACCCCTTATGTGAAACACTGCAGTGCCTTTCTCCTTGTCAGAGAGAAGCGTCTCGGCAACAGCTATTGCAGCATCTAGGAGGTCTGTCGCAGTGGGGTCTTTCTTAAGCAACTCCAGCTCGACTTCTCGTACCTGACTTGTGGGAATCTGGATGGTGGAGAATCTCTTACCGATGTCTATTTGGTGCTGCCTAATGACAATAGACCTGATACTGAAGAAAGTATCGAAGATCAATAAACCAATCCCCGACACTACGAACATAATGTAGAGGTATAGAGGAGGGTCGTTGTTCGGATAGCTGATTGATTTGTAGACCTCGAAGAAGAGGGGGATTACGAGGAAAACCAGTCCGAGCATAGTTAGCTTACCTGAGGATCTGAGTTCTAGCCGACCATTTTGTAACACAATCATAGTCAAAAGTTGACACAGGAGGATATAATCATTACTGCACGCCTTCACACAAAATATCTCAAGCTTAGTGAAAATCGACATGGCAAAGAACGTAGATATATACGAATGTATTTTATCCCACCATCTCAGGAGGAGATATGATCACACTAGAACAATTCAGGAGTGCCTTCGAGGCAGAGGCAGTGAAGCTCATGAGGGACAACAAGGTTCCCGGAATGTCCGTCCTGATCACAAAAGGTGGCGAGGTATTCTACGAGAGGGCTTTCGGGGCCCGTGAGTGGGAGGGTCATAAACCCGCGACGCCAGACACAATCTACGGGATAGCATCGATGACCAAGTCCATGACTTCGCTTGCGATCCTCCAACTGCAGGAGCGGGGCAAGCTCAACGTGCAGGACCCTATATCCAAGCATATACCCGTGGATCTGGGTGAGGATATCACCATCCACGACTTGATGTGCCACGGGTCAGGCATCCCATCGCTCAAGGACTACGTCTTTCCTATTACCAATGAGGATCTCGCTATCGCTGACTACCCTAAGTTCCCGATGGGCAACTGGGAGGACTTCTATTTCCATGTTAACGATGCGAAGGACTGGGTGATGTACCCCCCTGGTAAGAAGTTCTACTATTTCAACGGCGGTTACACGATGCTCGGGAAGATTGTCGAGAAGGTATCGGGCATGGGGTACGAGGAGTACGTCAAGAAGAACATCCTCGACGTTCTGGGGATGGAGAGGAGCACGTTTTACAGAGAGGATCTCGATGAGATGGAAGACGTCTCCAAGGGCTACGCGTACAAGCCCGAGGGTGAGAGCTTTAGCCGGATTCCTAAACCGCACACGACGGGACCGTTCAACTCCAGCGCAGGAGGTCTCAACTCCACGGTCCGTGACCTCACTAAGTACCTGCGGATGCACCTCGACAAAGGAATGTACGAGGGTAAGATACTACTGAGCGAAGAGCTGATCTCCGAGATGTACAAGCCGCACAATAAGAACATCAAGGGGGTGGCCAACCTGCTAGTTCCCGGGAAACGAGCATATGGATATGGGTTTGGGGTCTACGACTTCTTCGGTCACACCCTGATCACTCATGGGGGTGCGTCCGGGGTGTCAGGAGGGCAGGTGGCGTTCATCCCCGAGCTCGACCTCACCTTCACGTGGCTTTACAATGTCTTCGGAATGCCCTCGCACCTGATGTACTACGCCCTTTACCTGCTGATCGGGAAGAACCCTGATGAGGAGATGCCGTTCATCAGGAGGAGAAAGCACTTCAACAAGCTGATGGGGAAGTACTCCATCTACCGAAACATCAACTCCGCGGAGATCGTGAGCAAAGACGGTCTGCTTCAGATCAAGCAGACGTTCAACGGGAAGACTGTCCTCACCCCACTGATCCCAGTTAACGAGGATGTTGAGCCATGGGAATTCAGGGCATACGGTCCCTACGGGTACCTCGATGTGGAATTTACCGAGCACAAGAACGGAGAGATCACATTCGACTACGAACGTGACCTATTCAGGAAGCAAGAGTACAGAAAGGACTATTCCTATCAGTGATCCCTTCTATTTGGAGGAACCCCCACTGAAGCAAGATATTCGCTGTGTTTTCAAATTCATACAATGAAAAAGCCTTCAAGATAATAGCCAGAGATGACATGGCAGTGATAATAACATGTTGGTTACAGAAGATATGCAAAAAATAATTCATTCTTGTTCACTATTCAATTTTCCTCTTGAGCTTAAGCAGGAATTAGTCTAGAACCACTTCCGAATAATACCGTGAATCAACCAGCGATTCTGACAGAAATGACCGTGTGAAAAATCAATTGCATCAAACATATATTTTTCACAATAAATATTTACGATTTGTGTTATAATATATCATCTCATATTATTTGAGAAAGTAAATTAGTATGCCATCTTTCGCTAGATGGTCAGTATTTCACAACGATGATGCTTAGACATCGAGGAAGTCGGACCAGACATCGAGGTAGAAGGTAAATCCGAAGAATTCCACCGCATTGAATGTGCCGACAATCATGACACCGTGCACGCCTGCAGGGAGGGAGACCTCGATCTCGGAATCCTGCGGCATGAGCATCAGAGCAGAGCTGTAGATCGGGGCTGCGAAGAGATCCACAAAGTAGATGATCTCAAGTGTGTAC
Source organism: Candidatus Heimdallarchaeota archaeon (assembly GCA_015522385.1). Next base: position 6,647 of record WAMJ01000106.1, on the reverse strand, counting down.
TCCGCACCTGCAGCGTCATAGACATCATAGCCTACAAGGTATATTGTGTAGGTGTCTGCAAAGAAGAGGAAGTCAACTTCGGGTATTGCCAGACTGGCTCCAAAAGCGACGAAGTCTCCTGCACTGTCCGCGACGTAGAAGTCGATGTCATCAGTTCCATAATACTGGTAATCCCTCTCCCAAGTGAGTTGGAGCATAGCAAACCCGTACATGTCGGGAATGGTGAAGCTCATGACCTGGACCTCACCGTCGAGGATCACTCCGTTGTACTCGGACACTCCGCCCTCGTAGACATCATAGTACAGGATCGTGTCTGCACCCTCGTTCTCTATCTCAAGTTCACCGTCATCCAGCTCTGCGCCCACCTCGACGACCTCGATAGTCAGGGAGGCAATGTGGAGATCTCCGAAGGAGATGAAGTCATTCTCAATCGTCATCCTCAGGAGTCCAGCTTGGAAGTCAAAGTCGGAGTATGTGAACATCTGGTTGTCACCAGTATCGATGAAGATTAGGTCGAGGTAGTTACCGTCAATACCATTGGGCATAGAGCTGGAGAGATAGCCCCAAGCCCTGTTCCCAAGAACAGGATTGTCCACATCATATGAGACACCTGATATCGAGACCCTCACGAAGTCCACATCATCACCAACCTCAAATGTGAGGTACTCGAACTCCGAGGGTTTGATTGTGAGGTCTGAAACTGTGTAAACTCCGTCCTCAAGCTCGATAATATCTAGAAGATCCTCGACATTGTCCTCGATCTTGCTTAACTCGTGATCGTCGTCGTCATCATCATGATCTCTATCCTTGTGCTTGCCCTCCTTGTCATGGTGGTCGTCATGATCATCGTTGCTGCTTAGATATGCGATGGAATTAACCAGATTGATGTATCCGGCACCCTGCTCGAAGTCACTGAATCCGTCAATTGGGACAGCACCAGCCTTAAGTGCATCTTTGATATCTTGTGAGCTAAGGTCCATGTTGTTCAACCGTGCATAGGAGGACAGTAGAGCGGCGGCACCGGCAACTACGGGGCTGGAGAATGAAGTTCCAGAACCGAATGAAAGTCCGGTGTAGCCAAATGCTCCAAGATTCCTTGACCCGGTAGCGACAACGTCAGGTTTCATCCTTCCGTCGCTCGTGGGACCCCTACTTGAGAAGTAGACTATTGAATTTCCATCGGCACCATAGTAGTAGTCACCAAGTCCTGCAACGACCTCCGCGTACAGCCTCTCCTGCGAGGGAGTGGATGCTGCGCCAACGGTGATTGCGGACTTTGCGGTCCCAGGACTTCCTATCTGCAAGGGGTTCGGTCCAGAATTACCTGCGGAGATTGTAACTGCAATACCTGCGGCAGAGGCTGCATCTACCATTAAGTCAAGAAGATCCTCACCTGGAATGTTGGAGGGACCACCAAGGGAGAGGTTGATCACATCAACCCCCATAGTGATGGCATAGTCAATTCCTGCAAGAATTGTACCAGTTGTGGTGTAGCCGAATACGCTGAAGACCTTGATCGCGAAGATCGAGGCGAGCGGCGCAGTTCCGAGAAGTGCAACACTAACTGATCCGTCGGGGTTCTGGAAGGCGAATGGGCTGAACCTCAGGAAGGCGTCCCCGGTCGAAGAACCAGCAGGGAAAGTGATCAGGGCATTCCCAGCAGCTTGTGAGGCTACGAATGTCCCGTGATTGATGTTGTTGGGGTTATCGAATCCCTCGTAGGGAGTGCCTGCGTCGATGAGATCAATACCTCCGATGAGCCTATTGCCCAGACTGACATGAGGGAAAACACCAGTGTCAATAACAGCTATGACAGAACCCGCGCCTGCATTTGTGTCACCCCAGACCTGATATGCGTCGGTGAAGAATGCGTTGGCATCCATGAGGGTCACGAGGTCGTTCATGCTTTCTATAGAGTCGATAGTGAACTCTTCACCATCAAGCTCCACGAGGAGCTCCTCACCCTTCATTCCGATCTCCTCAGGGATTTGGATGACCTCGTCCTTGTAGATCCTCTGGACATGGTCATTCAGTGCGACCTTGATAAGACTGTCTGCGGGTAGTGTTGCAGACACGATCTTAGCATTCTCAAGTTGCTGATTGATCCGACCGCCCTCGTTGGCGATATCCGACAGGAGTTGGTCGGAGTTTGCGTTCAATTCAAATATCACATCAACAGGTGAATTACCAGCTCGTGATATCTCCTCGCGAAGCGCTTTATCTAGCTTTACGAGTGCGTCACCCCCGGAGTTCTCCACGGGAGTAATTGTGATTTCGTCTGAAAAACTGGCCCGTATACTCACAACTGAGGAAGTGAGCATCATAAATACCAGTAGTACTGAAAGTTGCTTTTTCATAGAATTAGCTCCTACGATGTACGTTTTTGTACACTTTTCGCTTAGTTACCCTCCCAAATTAACTTATAAATATTGAGGATGGAAATCCTAGAGTGCTTGAATTTTTTGCCAACTTTCCTCAGAAATTTTTCTGGAGATTGATAGTTTGTTGACATGAATGCCTGAGATTAGATTTTGCAATTTCTCGTATTTTTCATGGAAACAAAGAGCCAAAAGAGATGAATATTACTACGACAGGCAGGTTCAGGCGACAATAAGATGTTTTTAGTACATCACATAGAGGACATGCAGGTTGGTTTTAAACACCGTTAAGATAATTAGAGACACACATCTCAGAATGCACAGATTTACAAGTCAGCTATGGAAAACCGTAACAGTTCATTAGACAGTTTTCAAAATTGTAGCATTCTTACCAAAGTTGACACTCAGGGTTATAAGCCAAGAAGGAATGACAGGACATGGAGGGAAAGTATTGAGAAAAATCCTCATTGCCACCACGGGATACGTTCCCGCGTACAGAGAAGTAACTTACGTCTTCGAGGGAGAAACGTACAGTAGCTGGATGTCCAGCAACGCACTCATCCACTTCCTCTTCCCTAAGCCAGAAGAGTTAGATGTAATCCTCATCTACCCCGACAACCCCATGGCCAAGAAGGGAGTCACCGATGGCTTCAAGGCAGGAGAGAACGGTCTGACTGAGAATCGTGAGGCGATAGTGGACCTCTTCACCCAATGCCGTTCAATTCACAAAGTCACAGTTGAAGATTCGAAGTACATCTCTGAACAGGACATGATGAAAAGCTTCACTGAGCTGGACTCGGTGATCAGAGGGATAGCACAAGACGATGAAGTTGAGATCACCTATGATCTCACACACTCTTACAGGCACCTCGCATTCATCGTCCTCCTACAATCCATGTACCTGCAGGCCTTGTCAAGGGGGAAGGTTGACGTCAGGAGAATATTCTATGCCTTCGCGAAACAGCCATTAAAAGTAGGAGATGAGGTACGGTATCTTGACCTCACTGAGATCTTCAAAAATGTCCTAAACACACAAATCATTAAAACGGCAGTAGAGGAGCTCAGACCGTATCCACTCAGGAATTATGCAGACAGCCTAGCGAAATTAGAAAGAACTTATTTCCTCCCAGAGAATCTTGATAACACCTATATCAGAAACGCAAAAAAGAAGATTAATAGGATATCAGATTTCCTTCAGAAGTTACAGAATGGCTTCTTCGAGTTGGAGACACTGGATGAACTGGATAATACAGTGGGCAATCTGCCAGAACCCAAGCACCAGTGGGATAAGTTCCTCCACAAATTCATCTCAGCACTTGCAGAGGAAGTCAGGGGTGTACTGGCATCCTACAAGGTGAATGGGCAATTCAAGAAGAAGTACCTCATCATGACTGACCTCTCAGAGCTGGTCTTCAATAGACAAGCAGATGTGGGCAGGGCTTTTGCCTTTCTCAGGGAGTCACAGGTAGAGTTCATCAGGCAGATACTGAATACAAGTGTTGAGCAGGCAGACAGGCTATTTTCTTCCATCATCAATCCTGACCATAGCAAGAAAGCACCACCAGACATCCGAAGGAATCTTGATGTGTTCGCAAATGTTGGTAGGTGGAGGAATGAGCTTCTGCATCTGGGAATGGGGAAGGAGGTCGCGAGGATCAAGACCTACGAAAGTAATTTCGAGAAGACCTTACCTAAAGTCAGGAGAGCTTACTCTGATGACAGTTTTGTGAAGTACATCTCACAATCAGAGGATCTGATAGAGAAATAGCACTATACCGATTAAATGAGACAAGGAGAGTTCAGATCAGGAAGACCTCTACCTTATCAAGGAGTGCAAGCTTGGACGCGAGATCACGCTGAGCATCCGCTTGTTGGAATTCAGTCTCCATAGAGAGGATCTCATTCTCCGTTAGATGTTGCTCTGCTATCGTCGGGAAGAGCTCGTCCTCCATCTCGATATGTCTTCTGAGCATCATGGAGTAGTCATTGACGTGGAATGGGTAGTCCTCGTCCACGCGTGAGATCCTCGTGACCATCCTCCTGCCATTGACGTGATCCTCCCTGAAGATGGCGATGGGCGAGGTCTCCGATCTGAATCCGTCCTCTTTCCTGTAGAGGTACTCGAAGAAGATCTCGTCCTCCTTGGCGTGGTGTCCCTGATCAGCGTACCCTTTGAAGAACTCAATGAGCTTCTCGATCTCTGCCCGCGGTGCAGAGCCATCCCTTACATGATCTGCAGTTATCCCGAGGAGCTTCACTCCCCGGAGGATATTCTGGTGCTCTACCTTGAGCTGCTCGATCGGATGTATAAGAACACACCTCAGTCAAAGAGCAGCGACTCGACAAAGGTCTCGAGGGAGAGCCTGATGTTCTCATAACCCGATCCCCTCTCCTCGAACTCGATGTGTACGCTGGGTATCTTCTTGCTGCTCAACCCGTGCTGCATGAGGACAAGATCGTCCAGAGCAGGTTCGCAGAATTTGGCCGTGAGGAAGATCACTCCGTCGGCGCGGGCGTCCTCCACCCTCTTGAGGATGTGGTCTCCTTTCTCGCCCTTGGTGAACCGGGTGGCGACGTTGGCACCCCCGTCGATGTACGCCCTTGCGATCTCCTCTACGATGTCATCTGCTTCGGGATTGATGGACTTCTTGAAGAATCTCCTGCCTATCATGAAGTCGTCGTCGATGACGTAGCAACCCACCTGCTCGATGAGCTTGATGATGTCTAGCGGAGGTTGCTCACAGAAGTTACCGGTGACGACGACGCGTATGGCGTCCCTCTTGATTCCGTTCCTGTCCTTGAAGTCCTCAAGTCTCTCTTCGAGGAGCTTGTTATGCGCCTCGACGTCGAGGAGAGAGCCAACCCTCATCAAGAGGTAGAGCTCGTCCAGCGGGACATTCCAAGGCTTCTCTGACCGGTATTTGTAGATCTCTTGGTAGAGCTCTCGGTTACGGTTGTAGAGACGGACGGATTCGCGGAGAGCGGCAGTGTCCAGTTCCTCGTCGGGGAAGAGGTTCTTGACCATGCGCAGGTACTCGTTCTTGAGGAAGGTCACCGAGTGCTTGGACTCCACGTTCTGCGCTAAGTGCAGCATGTACGCAGGCTTTTCCATCTTTCTGCCAAATATCCCCGAGAGGTTCCGGGAGACGTCACAGATGAAGGGGAAGACGTACCCGTCGATGGCGTTCTTAAAGTCATCATTGCTGAGCATCAGCTCCGTTGTAGACTTGGAGATCGAGCAGATAAAAGAGCCGAGGATGGCGTCTGCGTGGCTGATCGATACCTCCTCACCACCTCCGTATATGTTGATGGGGAGGTGTCCGTACGCGTGGATGAATTCGTGTGGTACGTAGACTGGGAAGCTTGCGATGACCTTCTTCCCGGGATTTTCCTCCTTCCACTTCCGCACCTGTTCGAGGTTGACGTCGTATACAGTATCTTGGAGATCTCCGAGGAGTGGGATGATGGTGCGCTGATTAGTCACGATTGAAACTAAAATTGTATGGGATTTATAGTTTTCTGGAAATGGGGTGGAAAATGCCAGCGAGAATCCCCAGAAAGTTCACAGCTTTGACTGTCCCTTCGGTTTCTCTCTCAGGGTCACTGGTAAGGTTAGAGAAAGGTCTCATAGGATAGGACAAAATAATTTGGATGTGTACACATAAAGTCTATTTTCTACCAAGAATAGGTAATTCACATCGTGACAACGGTGCGGATACCTTCACCACTCCGTAAAACCTCAAAGGCATCGTCTATCTTATCCAAGGGGAAACGGTGACTGATTAGGGGAGACACCTTGATCATCCCCCTCTTGACCATGTGAAGGATCCGCGCGAACTCTCGTGGTGGGCACCCGAGGCTACCGATGACCTCCAGCTCCCTGAACATGACCTTACCCGACCTGAACCCGTCCCACTTCTTCGGGGAGTAGCCCACGAGGACAAGCTTACCTCCTGCTCCGAGGAGGTCGAAACCCAGCTGCTGTGTGGAGGGATTTCCGATCACCTCGAAGACGATATCCGCACCTCCCATGGACTTGAGCAGTGCCTTGGGGTCGTCCACCGAGGGGTTGATCACAATGTCCGCACCCAGCTCCTTTGCGAGATCAAGCTTGGACTGCTGGAGATCGAGTGCGATGACCTTCGCACCTGCCACACTGGCAAACTGCACCACATTGATGCCGACACCACCACAGCCGATGACGACCACCACATCACCTGGACGAACCCTTGCTCTGTTGTACACAGCGTGGTACGGGGTGGCGACTGC
>WAMJ01000105.1 GCA_015522385.1 Candidatus Heimdallarchaeota archaeon | reverse complement strand
CCGAGCAGAATGTTGTCCTCCCACTCCTCATTCAGGGTATACCGAATTACGAGGCCAAGAGGAAGGCAGATATGCTCCTTAGGGAGTTAGGGTTAGGAAGCAGGATCGAGCACTACCCCAAAGAGCTCTCGGGAGGTCAGGAGCAGCGTGTTGCTATTGCACGAAGTCTGATCACAACCCCCGCAATAATCCTTGGGGATGAACCGACTGGAGATCTCGATCAGGCTTCTGCGTACGAAGTCATGAGTATGTTCCGGAGGATTAACAGAGAGCAGGGACAGACCCTGTTGTTAGTCACACACTCGGAGGAGATTGGGGCACTTTGCGACCGGATCATCAGGATCGATGAGGGGACGATCGTCGAGACAGGACTGGAGGAGAATTAGATGACAGTGGAATTGTTCATTGCGGCAGCGATATACAAGCCAGATAGAGTAGAGAACCAGAGATTCAAGAATCGTTTCTCCAGAGTTCTGAGAAAGATCAAGTACAGAAGAAACAGAGCCGTGGCCCGAGGAGGGATCAGGGAGGCAATGACAAAGCTTCAGAATACGATCAGAAGGAGGAAGGAGGAGCCAATCGTCGAGGAACTCAATCAGTTTATGATCGGTAGTGTGAACCTCAAGGACATCCCTCTTGAAGTCATGGAACGTATTGAGGAGAACTTCTACAAAGAGTACAAAGTTCACTCACAGAGAACACTAAAAAACCAAGGAAAAAGACTACGTGGAGACCCTGAGCTTATCTCGACGATAAGCGGCTTCAGGGATCTGAACTCAATCCCCAATATGGAGATCTCAGAGAGTTTAGAACTACTAGACTCTGTGATAGGTAACGCCCTGAACCAGATTAAGGATATCTTCCAAGATGGCTTTACAATAATCTGGTACAGAGACGGCGTCCTTGAGAGACTGAAGTCAGGTGAAAGAACCATACAGATTCCAGAAAATATCGCTAAGCACGAGTGTATCTCGGATCTCAGTGACGAGATAATGCTTGCCTCCTTCGGTAATTCGCACATCCCTTTCATCTGCAAGGACATTGAAGAAATCTCTGAACGGCTTACCTTATTCGTTGAGAACATTGAACAGGAGGTATCAGGGATCACCCATGCACCCAGTGCAAAATTCAGGAAGTACATGGGAGAGATTGCCTCCATAGTGCTGGGTAAGATACTCGGAATCAGGGAGACAATCATCGCTTCCCGGAAGCAGGTAAAGAGATACAGAACCTTGCGCAACGATTTCGAAGATGAATTCCCTGAGGGCAAAGTGATTCATGAGATTTTCTTTGATGCAGAAGAGCTGGACAGAACCATAGGTACCCTCGACCATCTTGAGAACCTGATCAATGAGAACTACCTCTCTCTGCGAGCAGCACTCAAGACACTTGCTGACCTCCCACTGGGAGAAAGCGACATCTCCAAGTCTATAGTATTCACCAAGAGATCCGCAGAAATATATGCAAGGCTGGACAAGCTGAGGTTCGTAGTAGAGACCTTCGAGGACATTGGAAACTTTACAGCTATATCAGGCAAGTTCACCGACAAACGAGGAGTTTCTACCGGGATCGACGATGAAGCAGGGGAATATGTCATCTACGCCCGAAATGTCTTCAAGACCTTCCCACTGATCAACAGCACTGTCTACGCCCTTCGGGGAGTAGATATCAGCATCAAACAGGGGGAGTACGTCGCTATTATGGGTCCCAGTGGTTCGGGCAAGACCACGCTGCTCAACATACTGTCAGGTCTCGACTTCCCGGACATCGGGTATGTGTACATAGACGGGAAGAATCTCTCTGAGGTAAAGGAGAGGGATCTAATCCGTATGAGGAAGGACACCTTCTCCTTCATCTACCAGTCGTACAACCTGCTACCGGTACTTCAGAACATCGAGAACATAACACTCCCTGCGGACTACGGGACAAAGAATGTCAAGGGGAATAGGCGTGAGAGAGGGAGGCACCTTCTGCAGTTGGTGGGATTAGAGAAGTTCGAGAAGACAAGACCACTCCTTCTGTCCGGGGGACAGCAACAGAGGGTCACCGTTGCACGGGCGTTTATGAACAATCCCAAAATTATCTTCTGCGATGAACCCACAGGTGATCTCGATCGAAAAACAGGAGATCAGGTGATGGACATCGTCGACACACTCCACAAACAGGGTACTACCATCATCGTCGTTACCCACGACATACAGGTCGCAAACCGGGCAGAGCGGATCATCCGCATGACCGACGGCAAGATAAT
>WAMJ01000104.1 GCA_015522385.1 Candidatus Heimdallarchaeota archaeon | reverse complement strand
ACGTAGACTGTTGTCGTGGTGGGGTCTCCGTATCTAGCTGGCGTCCCTGCGTACAGCACCCCGCTCCCATCAGTGATGACTGTGTATCCTATGGCGTAGACAAAGAGCATGATGTACACTGCTGTGACTTTCGAGATCTTCATTTTGTTACTCACTTGCACCATGAGAGAAAACCCCCGTTTACCATACTTATGTCCTGATTAATTCACTGACATATTAAACATTGTTTCTTGAAATGTGGGAGGTATATATTCCGGAAGTTTTGGGTCTACTATAGAACTACTTTTTGACTGAGATTCATTATTTGATTGTATTAGACGAGAGCTCTCCTCTGGAAGTACTTCGATCTTCTGTAGAGGATGTTCAGTACGAGTACTATAAGGGTTGCAGAGACTGCTACCGATGCTGTTTCTGCAAGATCCGGAAAGTTGACAAAATCATTTTCCACATCTGCGCTTAAAGGCTCATTGTAGATATAGAATGGGTAGAACGTGAGGATGTTCAGACTTGTGATCAGGAGAATGAGGAGTGTTGAGCTTAGTGTCAGGAACCTGTTCCTGAGTACATCCTCAATGAGCAGGACCATCAGGAAGATCAACAGAGTGGAGATGAATGCCACCATTGCCGGAAAGACATACTTGGGAGCTAATCCATCGAGATTCTGTAAGAAGGTTCCTCTCCCGAATATTTCGTGAATGAAACTGATGATAAAGATGGGTAGAAGGATAAGGAGGAATACTGCGATTCTTGATATGTATACTAGGGTCGGATTCAGGGGGTACGTTCTGAGCATCCTTAGTTTTGCTGGATTAAGCACACGGTTGATGTGAAGGGAGAGGATGAGTGGGAGAAGTAGTATCGGACCTCGAAACAACATATAAGTTATTTTCTGAGTATAATCAAGTCCAATACTGTAATTCGATCCTCCTGCAAGATTATTGTCGTCCTGCCAGATTAAGAGAAAAACCAGCGATACAACCGCGAGTGAGATGCTCTTCATCTCAAAGGAGAGGGTCGGAAATGACAGTTCCCTCCTTTTCACAAACCACTCCACAATCAAAGCTGCGATCATGGTCACTCCCATCGCAACAAGTCGGAGCTTGTTCTCCAGTGAAATCCCGGTCTTGGTGACTGTCAGAGTCATCGGCTTCTCCGACTCAAGATATATGCCCAATCTATTTGACCCCTCGAATCTCATTGTCACTGACTCCCCATTCTTCAGTTCGAGGAGAATTGTATAGTTCCCATTGTACTTAACTCCAAAGTTGATGGATATCTCTGCGTCATTTCCAGTGACCTTCATCGTTATGGTCTCTCCCATCACAACGTAGACCGTTGTCGTGGTGGGGTCTCCGAATCTAGCCGGCGTCCCTGTGTATAGCACCCCGCTCCCATCCGTGATGACTGTATATCCTATGACGTAGACAAAGAGCATGATGTACACTGCTGTGACTTTCGGGATCTTCATTTTGTTACCCCCATGTTCATGTATCTTCTAATAGCGAAATAACCTCCGAGGACTATGATGATCAGACTAACTAATTCTGCCACACCGTGGCGTATTGTCCCTAAGGTAGGGATGACATCCACGTCTGTGAGTTCTAGCAGGACAAGTAAGGTTGTTGAGACCCCTGCAGTGATGATTATGTCTCGAGCTAGAAAATAGATGTGTACTGATATGATTGTATTGGACAGGACCAATAGAATCAATCTCAGGATGGAGACGAGAATGTATTCATCTAGTGTGAGTGTCCCGAAAATCACATTGTTGAGAAGGTGATAGTATAGAATCAGTCCCGTGCCAATGGAGGCAGTGTGTAGAATCATTAGAGGAATTCTGCACTTCATAAGCCGTGCGCGACCATCCTCTATTATCCACAAATACTGAACCTCCTTCTTCCTCAGATTAAATGTGAGCATAGCGAAAGCCGGTGCGAGGACGGTGAAGGCCATGACGAATCTCATATTTTCCGAGAACATCTCCAGAATTTGTAGAGCTTTAGTGCTGGTTATTCCAGCAATCGGTTTGAATCCGTAGACAATAATCGTTAGAACTGGTACCGCCACGATCTCTATCATGTCTGATTTTGGAACATGGGAGAAGACCTTCCATTGCAGTGGCATTTCGATCAGCCATCTGTCGGTGATCAGGCTCAATACCAGAATAATTGTGGATACTGCAGTTGGGTACAGCAGGGTACCCACCATCTTCTGGACATCAATCCTGAAAGTGAGATCTATCTGGAAATAGACTGCTGGTTTTTCAATATCTGGGGGTAAATTAAACTCGATCTTCACTGTAACCAGACCTGGTTTTTCGAGGGAAATCTTGAACTCCTGCAGATCTGCCCTGTCCCCTGTTCTCGTGAATGTCTCATTCAGGAGGGTCGCCATGTCAGAGTTCCTCAGGACCTCGATGCTGTACGAGACATTCGAATAGACCTCTCCCACGACATACGATCCTGAATAGACCGCAGTTGTCTCCAGAATCACTGGAGAAAAGTCAGTACCAGTCTCCTCACGTGTTATTACATTCTCGCTTGTGGTTACCACCAAGGACCACAGGGTCATTGTGAGGAGAAAACTTAAGGAGAGCCTCCCCAGCAGATTAATGGGTCTCCCCTCCCGTCCGATTCACGAAGATCTGCTCAAGGGTACTGCGGGTAGGTGATACCGTGTGCCCCGCTATGACCTGTTCGATTTCCCGCAGCTCCTCGTCTGTTGCCGAGAATTCAAGCGTGACTCCCTTGGTGGTGATACCCTTTACATGCAGTGACTCCAGTTGCCTTACCAAGTCATTCAGTTCCTTCTGGGACTTGCAGCGTAGTCGGTACACCCTACTTATGTCTGAGCTCAACAGCTCCTCCATGGATGACTGGAGAACCAATTTCCCTCTGTGGATCATGACGACAGTGTCACAAATCCTCTCTAAATCATGCAGGATGTGGCTAAGGATAATCACCTTTAACCCATTTTCCCAGGCGAGATCATGGATGTACTCAAGGACCTCAGCTCTGGCTCTAACGTCTAGGTTGGCGGTTGGCTCGTCGAGGAAGATATACTTCGGATGTCCGATTATTGCCTGAGCGATCCCAAACTTCTGTTTCATTCCGGCTGACAGTTTCTGGAAGTTCTTGTCCTTGTACTCCGTGAGATCGAATCGATCGAGGAGGTTATTGGCCTCCTTCTCTGCATCAATTCTGGACATCCCTCGTACTTGGGCCACAAAGACAAGGTAATCCATGAGGCTGATCCAACCTGGAAACTCCGAGTCCTCGAAGGATGCCCCAACCATTTTAAGGACGGATCTACGATCGTCCTTGACATCCAGTCCATCGACCGAAACTGAGCCTTGCGATGGTATTAAAAGTCCTAGGATTATGTTAACAATTGTCGTCTTCCCCGCTCCGTTCTGACCGATCATCCCTATCACAGTTCCATCTACAGAGAGGTTAAAGTCCTTGTAAACAGTTTTTCTCCCATAGCTGAATGAGAGTGACTTGATGTTAATCATTTACACTTTTTCCACATTATTCGATCCTAATAAACGTTAAGTTTATTTAATCAAAAAAAAAACTAATCAATGGCAAAGAGGAATTTTGCTAATACGATCAAAACAAGTATCGCCTTATTCATGGTATTGGTGATACTGACACCTAACACTAGTGTTAGTGGGAGCATACCGTACTGGGTAACTGTCAAGTCCGACTCGTTCAGAACTTCACAGTACGTAAATTATGAACATGACGTAAGGGATGGCACTAGTTCATCATATGAATTCACTAGGTCACAGACTAAGATGCAACTTCGAGCAAACGCATACTCATCTTTCTTTCGCTCCGGGATGGCATATGTCAACGTAAATTGGGACACCTCGAGATCAGGAGTCAGCGGACGGTACTATGCGAATTCGGGGGAGAAGTACCAAGCGATTGTCAATTTCAATGCAGCTGGGCAGAATATAGGGTCATCTAGCTACCTCCGGGTCACTGCGACGCTTCGGGCCAGTTCGGGCCAGGTTATTGGTAGTGCACAAATAACTATTACTGACGATTATTACGATGGGTCATACTCGATTATTACCACCGCCTCGTACCTGAACTCTCCTGCATATCTCTATCTGGATCTAGATGTAAAAGCTTACTCGTATACCCCTCGATTTGGTCCTTATGCAACAAGCAATGTAATGTTCAACTCTAAGTATCCAGGAGTGCCTGGAGAACCTGAGTACCAGATTACACTGACAAACTTCCAGATCCAACAGGAGTATATCTTCAATTAATTATCTGAGCACTAAGGCTAAACATAACTCAATTATTTATAGATTATATTCAATCAGAGAAATCTTCAATCGATCTTCGAGATAATATCTGTGTATTCTAGACCCTGTCCATCAGCTGGGGGCGTAGGGTGGTGGGAAGTCAGGCTTGTTGCCGAGAATATCCTCCACCTTATCGAGGACGTCCGCGGGGATGGTCTTACCGCTGGTCACGATGTCGCTGGAAATATTTTGATCTCCTGTAGATTATGTTCAGTGCGAGTATTATAAGGGTTGCAGAGATCGCGACCAAGGCGAGCTCATCAAGTCTTGGAAAGTTAGCAAAGTTATTCTCTACATCTACACTTGTTGGCTGGTTGTAGATGTAGAATGGGTAGAACGTGAGGATGTTCAGACTTGTGAGCACGAGAATAAGGAGGGTCGAACTCAGTGTCAGTATCCTGTTCCTGATCACGTCCTCGATGATCAGGGCGATCAGGAAGATCAGCAGGATAGCGATGAATGCCACTAACGCTGGGGTGGCATACCGGGGAACCAACCCGTCGAAGTTCTGCAGGAGGGTTCCTCTCCCGAATATCATGTGGAAGAAACTCAGAGTGAGTGTAGGTAGGTAGATGAGGAAGAATACTGCAATTCTCGACAGGTAAACCCTTAGCGGATTCAGGGGGTATGTCCTGAGCATTCTAAGTTTATATGGGTGGAGCACGCGGTTGATGTGGAGGGAGAGGATGATGGGGAGGAACAATATCATATCTCTAAACCACATAAAGGACAATTTTTGATCAAAATACAATCCTTGGCCTGACAAATCACTTGCTCCTCCTTTGAGGCTGTCATCCTGCCAGATTACAAGGAAGACAAGAGACATGACTGCGAGTGAGATGCCCCTCATCTCGAAGGAGATGATCGGAAATGACAGTTCCCTCCTTTTCACAAACCACTCCACAATCAGGGCTGCGGCCAGAAATACTCCCATCGCAACAAGCCGGAGCCTGTTCTCCAGTGAAATCCCAGTTTTGGTGACTGTCAAGGTGACGGGCTTCTCCGATTCGAGTACAATGCTTAATCTATTCGAACCCTCGAATCTCATCGTCACCGACTCCCCCTCTTTCAGGTCAAGGAGAATTGTATAGTTCCCATTGTACTTAACTCCAAAGTTGATAGATATCTCTGCGTCATTTCCAGTGACCTTCATCGTTATGGTCTCTCCCATCACGACGTAGACTGTTGTCGTGGTGGGGTCTCCGTATCTAGCTGGCGTCCCTGCGT
>WAMJ01000103.1 GCA_015522385.1 Candidatus Heimdallarchaeota archaeon | reverse complement strand
TTTCCCTTCTTCTTTCCCTCCTCCTTTATTTCTTCGGTATCATCTTTCTTCTCTGATTTTACTACAGCATATTCTTTCGACTCATTGGATTCTTCTTTATCTTCCTTTGAATCGCCACTCGCCACTCCTCCCAGATTTGGCTCTCCTGCAGACTTCGTGGCTGGTTCTCCATTTGGATTCCCACTTGTGTTGCTTGACGGTCCTCCTAGATTTGGTCCCCCTGCAGACTTCGTGGCTGGTCCTCCATTTGGATTCCCACTTATGTTGCTTGACGGTCCTCCTAGATTTGGTCCCCCTGCAGACTTCGTGGCTGGTCCTCCATTTGAATTCCCACTTGTGTTGCTTGACGGTCCTCCCTGCCCCAGACCTCTCGTGGACTTTCCAGTTGATTCTCCATCTTGGGTTGGATCACTTGTGCGATTCATGACGATATCTCCAGCTATAGATTCCGGAAGATAACCATAGTACGCCTTTTTCCAGTAGTTTTGGCAGACCTCTAGGGCTGCACTGTATGTGTAGTGTATCTCATCGATTAAGTGTTGATGTGTGTTCTCAGTTATTGGTTCTTTAATCTTCAACCATGAGAGGAATGCAGGTATGTAGGTTATTACCCTTTTTGCCTTTTTCTCATTTGCAACACCGATGAGGTTGATCAGTCCATTTCTATGAAGATTGAGTTTGGAGAATACATCTGAATAGTCCATCGTTTCAGTGTATATTTGTCCGTTGTAGATGATGTCACCTTCTTGGATTATTGAGCGTAGATCCTCTTTCTTTCTGATATCTGCTGTGAAGATATTCTCGCGTTGTACAACTCCATCAGGCAGATCCCCTGTCTCACTGCAGATGACAATTTCGTCAGATATCCTCAGCTTTATGAGGAACCTTAGGACGGACGCACCTATAAGGTGATCTGCTCCAAAGATGACAATTCTCACAAATATTGGAGGCTTTGGAGATTTTTAAGATAAATTATTACTCATTAGTTGAATGAGTATTCCTAGATTTAAAGAGGAAGGAATTCAGGAGGTGGTAAGTTGAGAGTTAAAGATAAACTGCTCGACCTCTGGTTTTCTTTCAATCCCAACATTTCACTTGCAGAGGGACTGAGAGATGACATCATGAATCTCCCAAACAGGGGTAAACAGTCATTGGGGGTCTGGCTCCGGAACCTTGAAAGGTTCTACTTTAAGTTTTCTGCAGAGATGGTGGATAAAGTCGGGAAAGAGTACTACGAGGATCTATTTCTGCTGAGGTACATCCAGATAGAACTCTTTAGATACAACAGGCTCAAGATCTACCAATGGGATCCCCTCTACTGGTTGGATGAGGTATCTGAGTCTGTTTTCTACTTAACTGCAAGAGACTCAATCCCTTTGGGAATCAGGAAGGACTCCATGAAATCTCGTATCACACAGCTACCGAGATTCTTCCAAACTGCAAAATTCTGGATGTTGAAGAGCAATATTCCAAAGAGCTACTACAACAAGGCCCTGAAGAGACTGGATAATTTGTCGAATTATATGCAGGAAATTGAAAAGTGGTTGCTGGACTCCCAGTTCGATAAAGAGGAGGTAAGTCGGATAATTCGGAAGGCTAAATTCTCTTTGACACAGTTTGAGAATTTCATGATCGAGAGGGTAGCAGATATCTCCCTTCCATTTGCAGCAGAGGACTTCGACGAATTTATCAGACTCCAGACCAATTCGAATCTGGATGATATATTCAGCAAGGGAATGGAACTCTTCACCACCCTTCGTGAACGGTATATCCAAGTTTGTGGTGAATACCTGAAGGGTGAGAAGATTGGTGTTCCTCAGAATCCTATTGAGAGGTCAAAGGGTACGAGGAAGGTAATCTACAGAATTAGTAAATTTGAGAACATCGATCAGATCCGGGAGTTCATAGACACGACAATCTTCAATCTGAAACGGCTCATCCAAGAGAACAAGTTACTGCGTGTTCCGAGGGAAGCTATCAGATCAGATTGGAGTCCTCCATTCTTTCGCAAGCGTGATTTTATGAATATCGTTGCTTCTCCCCGGTTTGGTGGGAACGAGGTCTCCAAAATATATATTCAGTCTGATGATTTTGAGATGGACCAGCGCTCACAATACCCGAGAATGGGCAGGGTAAAGCTAGAATTGGAAACCATTCGACGTGTAATTCCAGGGGAGTTTCTTCTCATCAGTTCCTTCCGTGGAGGGGAAAGCGATCGAGGCATATACCTCAAGGATGACTACACATCGCAGGGTTGGGGTCATTTCGTCTTAGATTATCTCTTTGATTTGGATTACAGATCTGGAGAATTGGAGTACAAAGTAGAGTACCTTCGGATACAGATGGACATGATTCTCGCTGCTTTAGCTGAGATCATGTATTTCAGAGATAGAATGGGTGTAGAAGAGATTTACACTTTCTTGGAGAATGATGGTCTCCTATCAAGATCAGAGGTCTACCAACTGATGGACAATGTTTCTACAGGACTCGGTGATAGGACCAATGTGTTGGCGGCATATCTCGGTCTTTCAAAGATTTATAGAAGGAATCCAGTGAGGAAGACACTCGATACACTCCTCGATTTGGGTAACTTCCCAGCATCGATTCTCGATTTCATGGTGAAGTGAATTAACTGGCCCCTGAGAGTTGCTCAAGTAATGTGAATGCAACCATTCGCAGATCCGCGTCAGGATCTGAGTCAGACATGCGTTTGAGAAGGGATAACCACGTGTTATCCATTTGAGTTAGGAATTGAAACTTTGACAAAAGGGTAGATCGTACCGCAAACGACGGATCTTGAGAAGCAAGTACCAAAATCTGAAAGGGGATATCTTTGAGTGAGTCAATTAGCTCAATTCGATCTGTCTCGGGTGAATTGATCCATTCATTGAAAGACCAATTGCCATTTCCAACAACCATTCTAAACCAACAATAATATCACTAGTCATACGTGCTAAAAACCATTTTGGATCAACTTGAGATTGGTTATTCCTACAGTATCCTTGATTTTGGGATAATGGTTGCACGTTCTGAATAATTTACACTACTTGCGAGATATATGTAGGTCTAGAAAAGTTATTCGGACAATTTAAATTTCCAATCTATGTCTATCTGATTGTTCCCCTCGTATGCGATGTACGCTGGGGAATCACCACTCTGGTGATTCACATACCGGATGTGGAGGGGAGAGGTCCCCAAGACGAGTCCCCAAGTTGGATCACACTCAATCCATCCCTTGCTAGGAGAGAGGAACTCCACCCAACCATGTCCTACTAACCCTTCTTTGTCCACGATGTTCCCCTCAACCACACGGGATGGTATCCCTGCTGCTCTATGCAGAGCCACTAGTAAGTAAGAAAATTCTGAACAGTCACCGACCCCAGACTCAAGGGCCCATGTTGATGATCTACGTCCCTCTGATATCTGGTATGTGAGCTGGCGATTCGCAAGCTCGAAGAGCAACCTGTGTGCTTCGAAGACAGTTTCTTTCTTCATCGCTGCTTTAGCGTATTTCTGCACAATCGGATGGTTCAACTCGAACGCACCTTTGACAGAGGTAGTGAAATATGCTCCTTTCTCACTTCTTGAAATAGCGGCTTTGAGGTTGGACATCTTTCCCAGATCAGTGAGGTCAAAACCAACAGGATTGGGTTTGAGGGAGACCTCACTTACTACTTCGAAAACCGAGGAACCATGGGGGATGTCTTCTTCCTCGAAATTGAGGATGGTGTTTCCTTGTTCATCAGTTGTGGTCTTAGGATTGGTCCTGAAACCTCTGAGAGTAATAACTCTTGAACTTTTACTCACATCCGACTGTGGTGTCGCCAGTTTTAGATTCCTAATTATTGAAGATTCACCCCTGTTTTTGAAATCAAGAAGGAGGGATATTCTGAACTTAGGTTCCCTGATTTTGGAAACTGCGATGATTATGCCCCGTCCTCCAACCATATGATCCTTGAACTTGGCAGACAGGTTTTTACTTGCGGTGAATATACGAGGATTTCTTGCTCTGTCACCTTTAATATTTGCAAAACCGCTAATTTGGAAGAAGGTGGGATCGCTCAGCTTTACCTCAAATAAGTTGACAGCTGACCAAGTTAGGATGTAAAGATCTCCGAGCCGCTGCCATGTGCCCCTGACTAATATTTTAAACTTTAGAGTGAGTTTTTGACTAGCTCCAATCTTCCTTCTGGTTTTAACAGTTATTTCGCCATCGTCCAGCTTTGAGTCCAAGGCACCGAGATTATCATAGACCTCGCAATTTATCATATCTACACCTGGATTGTATCTCAAGGTCTCGAATGGTGTATTAGATTGAAAGGAAATATATCTCGTGAGCAAGACATCGAGATTCTTTCCAATTACAAGTGTGTCAGTCTGCTCGAATGCCCTCACAGATATTGATTGGAACAGATTATAATTAAGGTCACTGAATTCCGCACTTTATATTATTCAAACAGGAGGAGAATTTATGTCGGATACTCCGAGGTCATTCCAATTTTTGTGGAGGTCCATGAAACTTCCGAGGAGTTTGAGAACCGCTCACCGGTTGAACTTATTTCTTAACGCTGGGAAAATAGGTATTTTTACTCCACAGGAACTGATATCTGAGAAATACAGCTTGAAAACCATTAAACGACTATTGAAGGAATACATTGGGGACGACATTGTAACAATGAGGATCCTCGCTTACGAGGTTACTCCTAGGGGACAGGAGGTATGCAGTGTAGTTGAATCACATCCTGAATTCCAGAAGTACATAGACTCCCACATTCATGAGATCGGCTTGAGCAAGCCCAAAATTACCTCCTTGGAGAATTAAGGGTGATAGAAACCTTTTCAACAGGTAGTCTGATATCTACCTGTGGCAGTTAAAGACGAACTAGTTCTCCTGTTTGGAATACTCATGGTAACAAGTTCCTCGTTCATTGTTCTCGGTGCTTCAGACGGTGGTGAGCCAATCAACAGAGTAGCTTTGGCTTTTGCTCGTGTATTCATCACTGGAATTATTGCTTTCTTCATTCTTGGAAGATTTCAATTCACGGAGAGGTGGAGAGATCCAAGTTTCTTCTCAAGACATCCTAAACTATCTGTTGTGATCGCTGGGTTCTCTCTGGCGATTCACTTTACCTCATTTTTCATAAGTCTAGATTTCCTTCCTGTTGGTGTGTCATTGAGCTTAACCAACACTGCCCCTATATGGATGCTGGTCATTGCTATCTTCTTTTTCAAAGAGCGACCCAGAGTTATTGATTGGGTGTCGATCATCATGGCTATAATGGGAATCGTGATTCTCGGGACCAAGGATTTCAGCTTCTCAGGCGATCTGACTAGATACTCAATAGGTGTTCTCATGGCTCTTCTTTCAGGGATGGTTCTGGCAATATATCTTATGGTGGCCAAGTGGGGGGTCGATAAATTTGGGCTTTGGCGATATTTTGGTATTGTCAATCTAACAGCTTCTGGTACCCTTCTAACATATATCCTTATTATTGGCGAATTTGAAACGATATCTCCTGCTACCTTGTTTTACGGACTACTCCTTGCAATATTTCCTGGATTGATGGGTCATGCTTCTTTCCAGTACGCAATGTCCCGACTTCCCACACCCCTTGTTGGAGCTGCAACCATCGGTGAGCCATTACTTGGGACACTTCTTGCATTCTTCTTTCTGGGTCAACACCTTGCATTTCTCGATGTTCTTGGAATAGCCCTTACATTACTCGCTTTGGTAATTGTGGTTATTTCTCACAATTCTTCTAGTCCTTGACCCTTCGAAGAGGGTCATCCTTTCGGATTCTAGAAATCCTTGGAGGTTTCTTTACAGGTTTTAGAATTTCCCTAAAATTCAGTCGTGTGGGCTTCTTATCAGTCTCGATATTTTGAAGGGGTTTTGAAGGGATTTGTCTCTTCCTAGGTCGTACGATCCTCTTGGTGGAATTCCTACTTGAGGCTCTACTCATGGATCCGAATGCATCACCCTGAGGTTTATGCATCTTCTCCATTCTCTCTTCCCATTGCCTTTTCCTCTCTTCAAAGCGCTTTCTGAAATCCTGTAGCTCTCTCAGTCTATTCTGTACCCTTTCGCTACTTGCGGCAATCTTCTGTGTACTTTTCGAGGGGTCACTTCTTGTGGTTTTACGCTTGGCTAACCGAGTAGGGGATACTGCAATTGGTTTGACCTCATTCAGTTGTACTCCATCGAGTTTCTGATAGATCCTGTGTATTCC
>WAMJ01000102.1 GCA_015522385.1 Candidatus Heimdallarchaeota archaeon | reverse complement strand
GTATAAAACTTAATGTGTTTGGCTCTGAAAAATTCTCTGTTGTATGAGCACGAAATGAAATCTCAAAATCAGGAGAAAATACGTCATATATAATTTCAGAATAAAATCAGAATATATTCTTCAGGAGGAAGTAAGAAACTACTTATAAGACTTCTTTCAACAATTGATTAAATGATTGAACGAATGGATGTCTACAAACCCGAGATTCGGGATCAGGCAGAAAGAATCGTTATTCGTCTCTCCAATCAAGGTAAGGAGGAGATCGTACACGTCCTCAAATTACTGTTCCCTAACGCTAAACCCTTGGGTCTGTCTGCAATCGCTGAGCTTCTGGCAACTGCAAACAACCCCACAGGGGAGTTTATCAACCTTGTTGACTCCGAACTCGTGGATGTGGATCGGTGGAATATCCTCTCGGGGAGTAATCAGGATGCCCAGCTTCTTTCTCTCAGGTCGTCATATGATCCGACCAAATTCGAGGTTCATCTCACCTGCGCTCGAACACCCCTGAAAGAGTTCTTTGATGAATGTAAGGAAATCACCTGTGAGAGTTGCATACAGAACCGGATTGCTGGACTTCAGTTCTCCACAAGGAACCCATGGACAATTAATCTACACCGGTTGGAGAAAAGGCGAGTTGATCTCTGCAAAGGATGTGGACAGCTCCTCTCAAACAAGGACGAGATACACCTCCGCAATGAGAGACTAGTGTACAAATGTCACTACTGCGGACACAAGGGTTGGAATCCAGCAAAATAGAATTGCTATCAGTGAAATATTCAAACTTGCTCGTCTGCAATAACTAGATGAAATCTGCATTCTCGAGTTTGTATGGGAGGTAGTGGTTTGTGATGAACTGAGGGTCTCTGGCGTTCAGAGCCTGTATTTCAGCCTTCACCCCTAGCTCCTGTAGAGTCTTGAGTTCACTTACCCACTCTGGTTTCCTCTTGACAAACTCTTCTTCGAGCATCTTCTTGATCTTGTTTTCGTCTCCTTTGTCTAACTTAATGTGTGTTGAAGAGGGAATCTCGAATCCTGAGTCCTCTTTGAGATCGCTAGGTAGAAGACCAAGCCATCTTATGTTTGGAACTGCTAAGTTTGCAGCCTCAAATGAGAGTGATTTTGAGCCTACTGTGTAGACCCTGAGAATTTCAAATCCATAAGCGTCTGCATCCATGACCGCGAGTATAGGAAGCTTAAGTTCTTCGTCAATCTTCTTGAGGAACATACGGGTTGCCATATCTGGTTGTCCCTTTGCAGTAATAATGATGGAGGGGATGTAGTCATAGAACTGGTCCTCGGCCAATCTGTTAAACACCGCATCTTTTTCAATGACAAGAACGAATTCTGCGTCACTCTGCATATTCTCTATGTCATCTATGGCGGGGGCAATGGCCTTACCCGTTCCGATCCTTCTACAGTCAATATGATCTCCTTTCTCCTCGAATTCAAGATGACCTATGACAATTCCCTTGGATGATGACGAGACATTTATCGAGGGACGTGTGACATTAAGCAGAGCAGTAAGGTCATCAATAAGACCATCACTAGTTCCCTGACTTTCAAATGTGTTCACATCATTGTAGAAAATATCACGTTTCGTCATGTGGATATCTCGGGCTAATACCTCATCGAGAATGACCATGAGTTGGGTGAGCTGCTGTACTGACTTTACAGAAGACAAACTCCGAAAAGCCCTATCAACGGTTTGTCTTCCAAGGAGGACCAGCTCCGACCTCTCGTCAAATCCAATATTGTCCCCACCTCTCGATGGAATGGAGAACGATGCTGACTTTGGCTCGTACAGGGCATCCTCAATGAATTCCTGTGCAATAGCGAGAAGTCGCCTTCGTGCTTCCTCCGCGGACTTATTTGACACTGATAGAATTCCGTAAGGGATAGATCCATCGTGTTTGTGCTTGTCGAACTCTTCGTAGTATTCCCTGAACTTTTCCAGACTGATCTCTCTTTTGACATCAATCTGTATCTTCTGGTGATCGATGGGGTAGTCGTTGAGCTTCTTACCTTCCTCTATCTTAAACCATTTCTTCCCTGCTCTTAGGAACACCTTGAACTTCTGGTTTGGTAGGTTGAATTCGTCTTTAATTGCCTTCCTCAGATCTTTGAGAGACCATGTTGTCTCGACCTCTAGATCTGTTTTCTCAACTGGTAAAACAGTCGAATTTGTACATTTAATTGTTTTAACTTCTGACATATGGTCTCACCTCATTTCCTCTTCTTTGAAGTGGTCTTCTTCTTGGTTGTCTTTTTCTTTGTTGACGTCTTCTTTGTAGTCGTCTTCTTGGAATTTGACTTGGTAGTAGACTTCTTGGAATTTGTCGTCTTCGTAGCAGTTGATTTCTTCACTCCAGATTTCTGTGTGGCTACTTTTCCAGAACTTTTGGGCGAAGATTTATTTGACTTCTTTCCTTTCACCTTAGAACTATCTTTGTTAGATGCAGATTTCTTTTGTGCCTTTACAACTCTCCCAGGGGTTCTCGGAAGTTTTTTCCTGAACTCTTTTAATTTTGCATTTGATACCCCGCAGATTTCCCTGAGCTTTGAGTCAGTGAGAAATACCGCTTCTCCTATAAGTTTTACCTTGTTCTTCTTTAGGAGATTTATTGTCTCATCGTCCCACGGGATCTCATCAATTGGCTGCGCCATAATCCTCTCTATATCGGCCAGACCTGCTGCCATAGGATGTTTCTTGGAGATCTTGTAGTCTTTCAGTATGACCTGTTTGATGTCGGTTATTCCCAGTTCCTTGAGCGTATCAAGATCGCTGACTCTGATCTTCCTGCTTATGCTCATTGGAACATCGGATGTAGAGAGGGATTTGTTAATCACCGCTCTAGTGATTGACCTAAAGAAGTTATCGAGACTCTCAGAATCCATCCCCAGATCTCTTTCAAGATCATCCCTATTGACAATGAGTAGATCTGCTACCGTCCTTACACCTAACTTCGTCAGTCTCTTGACCTTCTGAAGTCCTAAGTTCCTCACAGGTGCTATTATTCGGATTGGTGTGTCAATTACCTCCATCATTACGTTAAATGAGTTTTTCGTGATACCTTTGAGATCGTAGAAATCGTTTTCTAAACAATTCCCAATTATGGCAAGCCAAGAGTCAAACCGCTCATTCATGAGTGACAGTTTGCTCTCTGGGAATAGCCCAATCGGATAGAGTTCATTGTTCGTCCCCTCCACGATCTTGAAACTTGATAGCATATTTTTAG
>WAMJ01000101.1 GCA_015522385.1 Candidatus Heimdallarchaeota archaeon | reverse complement strand
GAGGGGGATGGGTAGTATGGTCATTGACTCTGTAGACGTAAATCCAATACCTATGTGGGAGCTTAAAGATATCGAAGTATTCTTGCAGACCATCTCCATACCAAATAAAAGAGAAAATGACCGAATATTAGTAAATCTAAATGTCAAAGACAGACCTGTTATCAAAGAAATTCATCTCAGTGAACCCACCTCGAATCTTTTTCAAATCCTGAATACGGTTGGGCACGCTCGGAACTCGATTGGTGGACGAGAGAGTGATCTGAAAAAAGCTATTGGCAGTGTGGGACCTAGATTCGCCTCTCCACTCTGGGTTAAAGTTCTGCACAGGGACGGAAGATACCGGGCGATGATCACTGTCTTGAATAACACCAAGCATAACCATGACCAAACTCTAACTGAAATGTACATTGAGCATGTATTAAAAAATTTGAGTGAAGAAAACTTGGAGGTAAGTCCATGTCGGTAGTCATCACCGTAACCGTGCGTCCTGTTCAGAGCTTTATCGCACAATCTCGGAAGTTCATAGACCTCGTCAATGGGAGTAAAATGCTGTCTGATATCACCTCCATGATATTGGAAGACCTTGAGAAACGGTACCAAGGGGTCAAACGGATATATCCCATTAAGTCTGGTTCTAAGGACGAATCCACTCCCAACCTGTTTACAATCATCGTGAATACTGATGAAACAGTTGAAATAAAACCTTCCTTAGACCTTGTCACCAAAGACCTCATTGATCGATGGGAGAAATATTCAAAGACCAAGGACCTCGCCCCAAATATTGAAAACTGGGGTAGATCCCAGTTAGAGGAGTTCCTAGTGGTTGATTACGTGGTGTACCCACTGGGAAACAAGAAGGACAGAGAAGCTCATGATGACATCAAGGCATTGCTAGGTACGGCCAAACGAGATTACCCTGTTAGGGTACTGTCGGAAACCGGACAGAAATGCAAAAATTGTGGTGAGAGAAATATCCTCGTTGGATTTGGAAGAGGTTTCTTTGGAAAGCCCAAGCCCCACAATCTCAAAAAGTTCAATATCAATGAAGGTACGGAGGGAGAGGGTCTGTGCGCTGTCTGCATCGTCAAGAGATCATGGTCTAAAGTTGCGATTAATTCCGTGTCAGATATAGCCCTCGGATCGAATCCTGATTTGTTGAAATATGAGAAGAGATTGAGGGAGATCCTTGCTGATCGGTATGACAGTGATATACTGCTTAATAAACAGATCCCTCAAGAGTTAGAGTTGACAAAGAAGGAAAGAGGTAAGATAGTAGAGATCCTAAAAGAGACTAAGGATCTAAAACCTACCAAATACTATTCTATGCTCCTATTTGACGGGGACAATTTAGGAACCATCATGGACACGGGTTCTGACGAAAACCTGTTTGCAGAACAGGTAGAAAAATCCAAGAGATTGAGCCAATTCACTGGTGATCTCAGGAAGCTATTCAATGCTGATAGTAGAAACCATCTGATATATGCCGGTGGGGATGATGTATTTGCTGCTCTAGAACTGAGATCCACATTCACTCTGACCGATGAGATCAGAAAGAAATATCCCTCCGATCTCGGAGATGGATCTTCAACCGCCTCTGCAGGGATAGTGGTAGCCCATCACAAAACCCCACTTTCCTACGTTGTAGAGGGGGTTCGATCATCGGAGAAGGCTGCGAAGAAGAATGAAGGGAAGGACAGTGTGGCCATCACGGTCATGCCCCACTCTGGAGATTCCCATACCGGAGTATTTAGGTGGACATATGGGTCGCAAAGGACACTCATTCTTATAGAGGAAATTGTCAATGCTATTAACATAAACGAGTTGACAAGTACCTTTACCTACCAGTTGATACAGGAATTTTCCTTCCTATCGAAATGGTCTGACGATATCATACAAGAGAAAGGTATGCTCAAATTAGAGCTTAAACGGCTTCTTCTGAGATCCAAGCCCAAGGAAGGAAGGAAGAAAATGGTCGAGGAGGTCTACTCAAAATTGTCTG
This sequence comes from Candidatus Heimdallarchaeota archaeon, assembly GCA_015522385.1. The sequence goes on along the minus strand of WAMJ01000101.1, from coordinate 1,140 downwards.
AGGTAATTGAGAACTCTGCAAGTCCAAAGGAAATTTTTGACCTTCTTAGAATAGTAGATTTTATCTCGAGGAGGACTACAAAATGATGCTGGAAATATCACCTCTGGACTCTCTGTTCTTCCGTGACGGAAGAGCATTCACGATGGGACAAGATAATCTGGCCCGAAGTCGGATCTGGCCCCCGATATCTACAATAGTCGGTGCTCTTCGTGCACAGTATTTCAGAGCAAATCCGAACGAATTTGAGCATGTGGACACGGAGAATGATAAGACTCTGGGTATGATGGTAAGAGGTATCTACTTCCAACATGGGGATAAAACCTTCTGCCCGATGCCAAGAGATCTTGTGACCGATGCTCACAAGGGTCATATACCCCCGATCCATAAGGTTCCAGATGATGTTACATGGTCGTCTGAATATAGGTACTACCTTAGAAGTGAAATTAAGAGCAAGGGGATAGATGCCGAGAAAGGTCTGATTAGTGTCAGTGATCTTGTCTCGTACCTCAAAGGTTCTAGCACTCAATTTGAGGTAGTCAATCTTGACGATTTGATATGTAAAGAACATAAGGTGGGTATAGCCATTGACAAGGACTTCCGGACTGCGAAGGACAAGCACCTGTATTCCATCGAGATGATCAACTACAAATCAGATCGTGGTCGCCTCTCCATACTGGTGGATTTAGATCTAGCAGATAGTCAAATTGAGGGTAGCGAATTCGATGGTCAAATCATAAAGTTGGGTGGAGAGGGAAGACTCGCCGAGGCTAAGGTCATAAATATTGGCCGTGACATTAAGAAGCTCAAGGCGCTAGCTCCGCCACCTGATGATGAAATAGTGAAAATATATAACCTCACGCCACTCCCAAAGGAGGTATTAAGCGAAATTGAGGTAGTTATGTCGGTTACAGGTAGATCCGGCTGGGTGGGTGGATTTGACATGGTCAAAAGGCAGCCCAAACCCATGAAATACCTGATCCCACGTGGATCAGTTCACTACGTGAAAAACACGGAACAGCTCCACAAACTATACAATAATCCAGGGAAGTGGGGGGACTTAGAATTAGGGACTCTCTTCCTCGGACGGATTGGTGATATACATGAATAAAGCAATATATATCCTAACAGCACAGTCTCCTG
>WAMJ01000100.1 GCA_015522385.1 Candidatus Heimdallarchaeota archaeon | reverse complement strand
GCAGCGTTGTTTATCCATGCAAGCTCCCTCCCGTTCTCGAATCCTTTTGCACCGTGTGAGAAGACGTCGAGGAGGTGCTTCACCTTCAGGTCAACCGGATCTACATCACTCTTGAAATGCTTATGGTGCAGGGTGGTCACCGTCATTATCGCGTTGTCCGTGTAGGGATTGCCAGTGAGGGGGACTGGAGTGTCATCGAATTTTCTAAGTTCATCTATCCTCGATGCCATGTAGGCCCTGAAGCCACTGGTGTCGGGATCCTGCTCGGTCGAGAAGGGCACCCTCATGGACTCACCTCCAGTATATCCTTCACCCCTCCAGGAGTTGTGAGCTGGAAGGCAGTGTTCCTCTGGCAGAACTCGGACAGTCTCTTTTCCTCATTGCGATCCAGTGTTCCCGCTCGGTACCCGATAGCTACAGGAGAACTCAGCCGATCTCCCCACGTCTCTACGAAATCGGACAGGACGTCAAAGTCCATCTGCAGGGTGCCACCAGCTCCAGTTTTGAAAATTGTATTTGGCAACTGCAGGGCGTATTCGCTGGTCATGCCGATCAGCAATGCAGGTGACAGGCTGGTAGCGAACATGGTGGCCTTGCCACCCCCGAAGAGGTTCATGATTGAGTCGAAGAAGAAGTCGAGAGCAACCCTCTGGCGTTCTGTCCGATCCCTTAGCAGATAGGTCGTCTTGGTGTCAGACTCCTCAACCTCCAGCTCTCCTCGATGGAGTTTGAGCACGGTTGGATCCATCTCGATCACATCGCCGTAGTTCTCGTACCTCCCGATCCTGTCCAGCTCAAGGGCGAAAATACCTTGGAAGTAACCCGTGGAGAACTCGGCTTTGTACGGTAAGGGAGTTCCTAGAGTCGGATGGACCCAGCCCTCCGATGCACTGATCCTGCTCAATCCCTCGATGCCAATAAGCCCTGTGGTGAGGAACGGTGACCTCCTGTTCATCGCTGAGGCGAGCAGGCGGTCATCGAAGCAGTCATCATTTGGATTTGTGTACAGCGGATGGCTGATGCCTAGGTAGTCGTCCTCGAAGTACTCGACGGGATCAGCAATTACTGGATCCTTCTTCGTCGTCTTCCTGAGGACTCGCTGGTAGTATCCCGGCTGATTGACCACGATCTCCATGTAGTCCCGGATGTACTTTCTCAAAGCCTGTGCAGAGACGTAGGGGATGTCCTCTCCACCCTTCCTGAACCTCTTCGCCGAGGCGATTTCATACTTTCCCTTCTTGACCATACCCTCGCTGTTTAGGTGACCTGCCTCTACGGGTATGACAGCAACCGCAGATACGTGATTTGAAGTTCGAGATTCTACCACTCCTTTCCCTCCATTTCAATCAAAAATGAGATCCGTACTATTTAATGGTTTGTGGACCACTGTGGACTATTCTCACAAATCCAATTATGCTCATGTACTACTAGACCATGTGACTTCTAGAAGGAGGACAGAGCAATTGATCGAGGACATCTCGCCGACAATAAGCCACCCTGTCTTAATCATTCCATACCCTGTCACCTCCAACTAATAAGGATCGCAGCTCCCTCAACCTGTGTGCAACATGCTCGGGTATGTTCATCCTTCTTAAGCACCGCTTATACCCCAAGTAATTCGCGCACTAGTCCATTTCACCACTTGTACCTTGAACAATCGAGTACATCACACCAACCTGTGTAAATTAGAATTATCCCGTCTCCTCAATCTGTGCCAATCAGAATTATCCAGTTACCTCAATCTTTATCTAGTTACCTTAACCTATTCCAACCAATGTTACCCTGTCACCTCGACTCTAGTTAAATCAGTTCCAATCATTAGGACCTTAGCCAATCCTTCTCTGACCTGTTAGACCAGATCTATCCACTCGGAACTTCTCAGACGACCTTCACGATCCTGTCCGAGTGCAGCACCTTCGGTAGGTAGAACCTCCCCAGACCCGCAGTACGACCTCGTCCCACACCCGTGATGAAGCCCAGTTTGATCAGGTTAGTGAACACCCCGTGGGTCTCCTCGTCGTCCGAGTCGTAGCGCACCGAGCCCACCCATCCCGTATGACGCATGCCCTTGGCGGCGTTCGCGGAGAGCACCCTTCCCTCGGCGAAGACCACATGCACCCTGTTGGCGTACTTTTCGAGGATCGACTCCGCGTCCAGCTTCGCCCCGGGAAACCACGCATTCCAGATGCTCGTGAGGTTCTTCATCAGGTACCTCACCTCGGGCCATACCCAGTACGTGGGTCCAGCAGAGAATGACAGAGGCGTGATGAACTTCACCGTAAACGGCTTGGGGATCTCCCTCAACAGAATACCCTCCACCTCAGCCTCCCTGATCTGTAGCGGCTCCATCGTCACGTTGGTCTTGTCCGCCACCCAAGACTGCTCGAAGGTCTCGGGCAGTACCCTCTGGAGCTTCTCCGAGGCGGTGGCGACGTCGAAATAGAGAATATCCCCCGCACGTATGGTGCTGTCCCGCTTCCGCCTGCGCTCGATCCCCAGTTGCTTGTCCATCACCGAGAGCGTTTCACCCGGTGAGATATATGTCCGAAACCCGCTGAGAGCGTAGGTCTGTACCCCGGACTGGTCGTGAATCTCCTGTGCTATGTGCTTGTCGTAGTTCTTGAGTGCCGCGAAGAGCATTCCCCTCGCCATCCCCCCAGAGTATCGCGGTAACGTACCGGAGGATGTCGCCCTGAAGAACAGCCTGTTCAACCTGACATCCATTACGTCAGAATAGACCCTCGGGATATCAACCTTTCGCACAGCAGATGGATTGAGGTCGGACAATAGCTGCGAGACCGTCTGGAACATGAGACCCTCTAACCAGATACCACAGGAGAAGGCACAGATCATTCAACCTGAGAGTGTTCCAGCCAACGGATCACAACGGATACTCCAAAGAAGGTCCAGATCATCCAACCAGAGAGCATGCAGCCAGCAGTTATCCAGAGAGTGTTCCAACTAGCGAATACTCTAGAGAAGACGCAGATAATACGATCAGATAGTTTTCGGTCAGCATATCCCCCAGAGGAGAACCCTCCTGAGAATATTACATATATCAAATGTACTCTCAACCTGTGACATAATTATATAACTGAATGTGTCTATGATCAGCGCTACACACAGAAATAATTACTGGTTGTCTGGTCTTTAATCAGGAGCTGGGGGAGGTCTAGGATCAGAGACGCCATCCATTATGAGTCCTCTGTATAGGCAGAATATAGCAGGTTAATGGAGACTGGTTGAGTGGATTCATAGCTATGATATTTGTGGACATCAGAAATGCTTATCTTCTACGGAATCTACGTGTGAATAGTCCGTGGGGTTAACCGATTGAGGCGGGAGTGTCGGGTTCTGCTGCCGCAACTCGCCCTACCCTGCGGACGTCTTCTCAGGTATGTCGATACTGTACTCGTGGTAATATCTTCGATCTGGTGCTACCCTCCCGGCCTTGATTGATATCCCCGAAGATGTCGGAACTGATGGCAGACCCCTGCTCACTGCGAACCATCTGGCTGGAACACATATGAATGTCTACCCCAACCAATAAAGAACACCGAGAAAAATGACTAGCCCGTGACTATTCAATAAAGTTATAAAATCAGATGGAAAGGGAGACATAACTGCACGCGTAGTATAGCGGTAGTATATGTCCCTGCCACGGACGTGACCCGGGTTCGAATCCCGGCGCGTGCATATTTCAGCCAACATAAGTTGATTTACCACTACATTTCACACATGGATTTTTGCAGTTACAATTATAATTGTGTCAGAGAAATAAACATGAAAAGTTCTAGAAATTAGAGATTATGCTGGTTAGGACATATCTGGCGAACCTCAGTAGAAGAAAGATATCTGAAGGCCTTTTCTAGTCATATACTCCGAGACCATCCCAAATTCCTTCTTGTTCTGGATTAGATTCCGGTACTCCTCGCTAGAGTAGGAATATACTCTTGAAAGTCCATGTTTCTGTATTAGGGAGGATATCAACTGCTCATCACTTGGATCCATCCCGTTTGAGATAAGTTCCCGTTTCTTGGATCAATATCAAAAGTGGGAAATAGAATATTTCTAGCGAGTTGATCTGCAACTTGATCAATCTCCATCCCCTTGAAAGCTCGTTAGGTCTTTCCATCCAGTCGATTATGAACATCCATTTTGAGCGTCTACCGATCGAATTCTGTAATTGGACTTGATCGTTCGGTGCGGGTTCGACTCAATTGCTTTCCCCTGAGAAACTAAAATATTTTACGAATATCGCACCCTCTTGGATTTACTCGCACAGAATTATATCAGAGATATTTTAGTTTAATATTCCCTACAAATAAGCTAAATTTAGCTATAATATGCGACGGCGGCGCTTGACTGTAAAATTAGGGTAAAATTTTCTTGGTTTCTTATTGTGTGTCAATTACAAGCCCGAGCCCTATTTTACTCACGGATAATTTGAGGAGGATCCTCAGAGATTGTGCACAGGAACCCTAGAGATTCATCTAGGGTATTACTAGCGTCCTGATGTGAGTACAGCCTTTGTAGTGACCTCTGGGAAAATCGCGATCGCGCACGCACCCGATCGGAAAACCTTAACTAGGAGGGCTGTGTATAGAGAATTGCATGGGGTCTCAATGGGCAGATTCCTAGAATTAGGATTGAAATACCACCTCTGTCCGTCCTTGTCATTGGGTACGACATTGGTCTCAATGGGCAGATTCCTAGAATTAGGATTGAAATCAGATACTCTCTGTAGCTGAGTAGGGGCTCTGTAGATGATGTCTCAATGGGCAGATTCCTAGAATTAGGATTGAAATTACAT
>WAMJ01000099.1 GCA_015522385.1 Candidatus Heimdallarchaeota archaeon | reverse complement strand
TTTGACGCCGGGAGATCAAGGTACAGTTCCGCAGCCAAGTCCGCAAGGCAGTATATCATCCAGACATACAAGTGGAAGATTAATGATCTCGGACTTTCAAGGTTCACTTCCCGCACATCCGAGACCTCATCTGGCACGGATGTGAATACAAACACCTCGGGCAATCAGTCGTCGACGATACCAGAGCCACCAACGCTCACCGTCAACTGGATGATGATTCCGACGGTCATGGGAATCGTGATACTTGTATTCCGTCGAAAAATAGATGGTTAGAGATCTGAGATTTATCCCTTATAGACAAGGTAGACTCGCAACGAACTCCTTTTTGCAATGTGCTATCCTCTCATGTGACGAGCTGGTCAGACTGTACATTCGCGATATCATACGTTCATATCATAGCTTTACCATCTCATGAAGAACTCTGGTGATCTCTGTCGAAAAGATTTCAAATCTGACAAAGAATGTGGGTGAAGCAATCATCCTCCTAAGAATTAAGGAAGCGATTGATGAGATCAGTTCTGTGATTGAGATGGTCGGTCTGAAAGAAGTTCTCATAACCTGTATCGGTGAGGATGGTTCCTCGGAGGATTGTGTGCTGAAGAAGGGTATGCTGGCAGCAACTAATTCGCAATGAATCCCCTAGACCTCCTTAACCTAAGGTCTAGGAAAACCAATATCGTAATTCCAAATATAACCTCCAAGAAATAATACCAGAGCAGGGGGAAAGGAGAGTCTTTGATGGAAATATTTTCAAGAAAAAGAAGATTGTACGGTGGTACACCCTTTTCTTTGAATAAGAAAGTATAGACGAGGAGGGATGCAGGGAAAATATATGGGGTGATGAACCTAATTCTCACCATATCTACCAGAAAAATCTGTAGGAGTACAAAAAGTGAGAGAGTTACGAGACCCACAACAAAGGCTAATAAATAAATTGAAACATACTGTTTTCCAGAATATTCCCCATTGGACAAGGCGGTGCCATAGGTAAAGGTTACAAGCACAAAAAGTACTGATAGATACAGCGTGACTCTTGCCAGATACTGCCTCTTGGTATCAATGGGAAGAACTGAGTACATGGGTGTGGATGAGGTAATGGTTAATCTATGCGTGAGCATTATCAACAATATTATTAACAAAACAACATGAAATCTTGTAGTCTCTGAGTAGATGGAGTAGAAATGAATATCTGGCAAATATATGGGCTGCCCATCATTAAAATCAAACATTGACACCGATAAATATGGGGGACTGAGATAAAACGGAATCATCCCAATTACCAGCCCTCGTACATTTAATCTTGTATCTTCGTCAATCAGGTAGGTAGAAGTTGTTCTCTTCCTTAGAAAGAACTCTACTCCTATAGCAAGGAGGGTAAGAAATGCCGCTACTCCAAGCTGGATGAAAGATGAGACCGCAGTTCCCTCTGAATAGATTTTAATCTCCCCTTTGAAGTCTGAACTGGGTGTGAGAAACATGATAAATCTTATTGATCTCTCTGGTCTGACCTTGTACAAGGTGTCTTCAGAGAGAAAAATTGAAACTTCAAAACCTCTTTCCTGATCTACGATCAAGATAGAAATGTTGCCAACGGAATCCGAAATCGAGATCACGATATCTTGCCCAAAATTCACTACACCTTCAGGATAGATATTGTATTGTGCTCTCTCATAATATTCGTCCAGAAACACCCGACTTTGTGATGGGAGTGGAGCTAATGTTATCATGGCCAGTGCAAAAATGAGATAGATTCGTGTGATATTTCTCATGAATAGACCTCCGAATTGGTGTACAGTCTATATCCCACCCAGATAAACAGTGACCCAAGAATGACCAAGGGGACAATTGCTGATGCACCAATCATCTGTTTATACATTGACTTGAATGAGGAATGTGTGTAGGTTGTGAACACACTTAGTGAAGAGCTCAATGTCTCTATCACAAACTGAACGATGACAAAAACATCTCTGCCTACCGAACCTAGAACAAGGTCAAATAGTCCGTAAATTGAGAGGTGGGTCACTGCACTTGCACTGATGACAAATCCTACTGTTGATATCTGGACAAGATCGCTTAGAAGTGGTTGGTAGCCCAATGCGAGTACGTAGAGGTTGAGAAAGTAAAGAATAATAGTTTGAAATAGTACTGAAATCAGTGACCTAGAGGCATATAGCATTCTGTAAACGAAGGTCCTTTCTCTCCCCCTAAATGTCGTCCACAATGTTCTGACTTTGGTCGAGCGTCTTGTGAGATACACACTTCCTGTAAAGGCAATTAATACCCAGTAGAGGTAGCTGTATATTTTGCTTTCTCCCATCTCATATAATATCATCTTGATGACCTCCCGATCCCGGTCGAAATTCGGTACCGCAAATGTGAATGTCACCAAAGCAAGTAATGAGGGTATAAAGAGCTCTACAAGTGTAAATAGAGAAACCTCTCCGTAGTATCCCCAGCGATGTACCCCATAATTTCTGCTGCGTATCTCGATGAAGATAGAGATCAGCAAAATAGGCAGTAAAGCTACAACGAAGGGGGAAAAGATATGAGCTAGATCATTTTCTGTATACACGTTAAAAGTAATAAACCGGGGTTCTGCATTTTGGATTCCAATTGGTTGCAAATAAAAACTGAGAATTCCTCCTGCCTCCACCGTGATGTCCGCATTTTTCAGTGCTACAAAATTAATCGCGGTGACATTAATAGCCATAACATTCCGAACAGAGTTGTCAATGTGGACGAGATCAATTTCAAGCTGAAACGAAAAATTGCCACTGACAGAAACTTTTATCTTCGTCCCCTTGAAAACAGGTACAGATACGTTAATACTCTCATCAACTCCAATCACCTGACTGAGGGATACTGATGATCTTTGAGATTGTATGCTACCTGCTGTGAGAATCGCAAAAATAATTGCTGATAAAAGTATTCTACTGAGAAGATTAATAGATCTCCCCCCCTACAACATCCACAAATACCTGTTCAAGTAGGCTACGGCGGGGAACAGGAGTGTAATTTTTTATCCTCGATATCTGCTCAGGGTCCTTTAGGCTAAATTCCAGAAGGATACCATTCTCCCTGATATTCTCCACCCCTAGATCCTTGAGCTCCTGTATTAGATCTGTCCTCTTTCCCGCATCCAACTCCTTGATTGAGTAGTCCCGGATGAACCTCTCCCGCAAGAGGTCCTCCATCGAGTACTTCCCCTCTATCCTGCCTTGATGTAGGATGACCACCTCGTCGCAAACTCGCTCGAGATCGTGGAGAATGTGACTGAGGATGACGACATGCAGGTTGTGTTGGTAAGCGAGCTCCTGGAGATATTCCAATACATCTGTTCTCGCTTTAACATCGAGGTTAGCGGTGGGCTCGTCGAGGAGGAGGAGCTTGGGGTGGCCGATGACCGCGACAGCAATGGCGTACTTCTGCCTCATCCCCGCAGAGAGTGACTTGAACTTCGACTTGGCACGATCCGCTAAATCGAACCTTCGCAGCAGGGACTCCGCCTCTCGCGTAGCCTCCTCTGGTTCCATTCCCCGGAGCCTTCCTACGAAAACAAGGTAGTTGATGAGCGTGTAGTACTCCGGGAACTCCGGGCTCTCGAACATGACGCCCACGTGCTTCAGGATCTCGTTACGATTTTCGCTGATATCTAAGCCATCAACGGTTATTCTTCCCGAATCTAGTTTTCTTAGTCCAAGAATTAAGTTGACCAAAGTCGTCTTTCCCGCGCCATTCTGCCCGATTAATCCCGTTATTTTTCCTTCAAATCTAACGGAGAAGTCATTGAAGATTCTATTATCACCGTATGAGAAGCCAATTTTTGCTACATCTATCATTCTCAACACTACTCGCGAATCCCTAAGTAATAAACGTTAGGTTTATTTAATCAAAAAAAAAGCTAATCAATGGCGCGGAAAAGTCATTTTTCTAAGAGCATTAGCATACTATTGCTGATGAGCATAGTGTCCGTGACACTATTACCGACCGATGCGTACTGGTATTGGACAACCGAAAAATCAGGAAACTTTAATGGTACATTTGAAGCTGAAACTGAACGTATAGAATTGGGTGTAAGCTCACAAATAATTGCCTCACGCGATGATGCCACTGCTACAATGAAAGTGTATGCAAAGGCTGTACCCGATGTATTCTATGGAATAGTAACTCAACAAGGTCAGGCAAGTATAACCTATATTTATGATACATCTATTATTGGGAATGCTGGCGGACTTTCTACAGTTTCTGGAGAGAGTTATCGAGCATTTGCATCCTATTATATCCAAGGCTCTCAAAGTGGTCCAAATCATTATATTGAGATCTCTGTTAAGTTAATCTACTTTTCTGGTTTCCAAAGAACTGCCACATTAGTAACAACAAAGTACTACTCTAGCAGTGACCCTGGTCAGTCTTTCACAGTTTATACTCCTGGATATGGAATGGGGTCTCCAGCTCGACAGTTATATGTAGAAGTGTCCGTCAGAATCTATACAAGAGCTGCTACTTCAAATAGTGTATCAATAGTTGATGTGAATGGTTTCAACTATATACAGTTGACAAATTGGGGAATTCAGCACTATGTAGAAAGTAATGGTGGACCAATCTAGATTTGATTACAGCACTGATAACTATTTACAAGAAGTTTGTGGAGGGAGCACCCGACCTGATTATTGAAGTCCTCTCGTCCAATGCGAGGAGGGACAGGGTGGAGAAATACAGAATCTACATGGAGTTCGGTGTCCGGGAGTACCTGATCGTTGACCCCGAGGGAGGGATCGAACACCACGT
>WAMJ01000098.1 GCA_015522385.1 Candidatus Heimdallarchaeota archaeon | reverse complement strand
TCAAAATACAGTATAAAGACATTGTGAAAATCACTTCAAAGAAGGCAAGAGAAACAATTCAGAATATGGTTGAAGAAGTTGTAAAAGAGAATATCTTCCAGAGGTTTATGCAGACATCTGTACTTTGGGGAGGAGATATAATTCCACCCACTAACTATCTCGCAGGAACCTTGAATTCATCAATACTACAGAAATATGAGGATAAACTAGACGAAATTGACAGCTTTTCGAAGTATTGGAGATGGGCATTTGTGAGGAAAATAATAGAGGATCAGTTAAACCTAAAAAATATTAGCAAAGATCTAATTGGTGAAACAATAAAGGAGATGAGATCTGATTTAAAGAAGAAAATTCCAGTACTATCAATTGTTGCCATTCCATTTTCTTCACCCCCTAAGGAACCCATAGTGATCAATGAGTATTTAACAATTCGAGAGATGAATCAGAGAGAGATTCAGTTCATCGATAAGTACAATGAAGGTGCCAAGAAAAGTAATATCCAATATGGTCCGATTGTTCAATCACAAGTACAGTTCAATAAGGGAAATGTGGTAGTTTACGAATTTACGATTGGGCATTTCACACTGGACGTGATATCAGAACATATTGAGGGAAAGATGAAATACAAACAGTATGAATTCATGGACCTATTGATCCATCGACCTGAAAATGAGCTTATAACAATGAACAGGTTATTTTTGAATATCCTCAGGAATTATAACAGAGCTATTTTTGGGATAGAGTTCTCAATCCTCTTCCATCAGGTCATCTTCAAAAGTAAATGGGTGATAACATGGGAAGAGATTGAATATAGTAAATTCACCTTTATCAAGATGTATAGTCAGATTGGTAACTATGAAAATAAGGAATATGTTGAAAAGGTAACCAATGATCTAGACCTTATCATAAAATTGGCATTTAAAGATAAGATACCTCAAATCCAGATAGCAATAAGCAGGTATTCGACACTTTTCAGCCCATATAGATTAACTGTCGACAAGATTATTGACTCAATGATCATGTACGAAGCAATCTTAACTCCGGTAAGAGGGGGAACTATCGCTGAAAAGGTAGCTTATAGAGGAGCAATTGTATTAGGGACTAATATGAACGATCGTCATGAAATATACAAGTTCATCAAGAGAATATACAAATATCGAAACTATATCGTGCATGGCAGTAGTCTCAAAGTGAAAATAACTGAAGAGGAGATCATCAAGTTCTTTGAAATGACCACAAAACTATTTATCGAATCCATAAATATCTATGCCAATCTTGTGAAGCAAGGAAAAAAGAAAAAACTTGAAGCTATCAAAAGATTAGACTTCTACGGATTTGATACTGAAAAGTCTATCTACGAGATGTTAAATGAACAAAATTGGATGAAATAGTAGCTCTACCTCTTTCTAGGTAAATCTTGGCATGTCCAAACGAATGATCTTCGAGGTTTTCCAATTACGATATCTAATGCTGAAAAAGATTATGAACATGGTATCATAGATCTTAGGAGAATTAATTACATAGCTGATTAAAAGAGCTCACTACCAAGATACGCATAGATTCCAAATTGATATTTCCGAATGAGTTACCCGAGTATGGGAATTATTCAGTTAGGGAATGCATGGATCTTCTACAGTAACATCAAGAAGACTGACGAAATTTAAGGGGAATGAATGAGACAAGGAGGCTAATAATTACCCAATATTACTCTGGAGAAGATGGGGGAGTAGACCAGGAGTGATTGCCTCGGTGACCATTTCCACCATCTTGTATGCGTTTTCATAGTTGGCGTCTTCCCCCTTTGTCATCACGTAGTTCACTATGAGCAGGGCAAAGATTGCCATTGACGTGCTGTAGACTTCTACTATTCCATCCTGCTTCTTCCCACCTAAAGCAGACAAAAGGTAACGATTGTGGGAATTGACGTACACAACATATCCCTCATCTTTTGTCCCCCTCAATTTAGCACCTGTAGATTCAGTAAAGTCATGCTCTTTCCAGCTCTGCCTATCCACCATCACAATTTCAGGAAGATTAAATTTTTCTGATTTATTGCCCGCAGATTTTGGTTCACGAGGAGGTTTGTTCTTAATTTCCACCTCAAACACATCAGAGAACCCATTTATATTCTTTACATCACTTACCTCATACCTGAACCCTATGGTTCCCTCCTTATTCGGAATGGAGATGCGTAGAACTGCATTACCATTTGATAAGGAGATGGAATGACCATGTGAAAGCTCGAGTGGCAGGTTATTTCCATTCATTGAGATCGTGAATAACTTGAAAGTCCCCGGAGATTTTGATCGAGAGAAATAGTCATTTTGGGCATCTGTCTTGAGATTAATTCGTACTTCTTTCCTCCCTATTTTGATGCTAAATTTCTTCTTCTTACCTAGTTCAAAGAAGGAAGGGAATTCTCTGAGATCAGGGATGCGGATCTTTGTCTCGGTACGGTTAAGGTTTATTCCACCAGACATCTGCTTACCATCCTGAAGGATACGGGCAAGATCAGGATATACTGCAAGAATTTTCTCCATAGATTCCTCCATGTTAGAACTGTCCTTAACTGCCCTCTGAATGTCATTTTGTTTCCTTTGGTAATTGAGCTCCTTGAGGTATTTCTCCTCTGAGAGAATCTTCTCAAGCTTCTTCTCAATCTCAGTCTTGAACTCCCCATTCCGAAGCCTGTCTCGACTGTTCATAAATAGTGCCTCCCTACCAACCTGCTTCATATCTGTGCAGTCAATGATGATCGCAAGATCGTCCTTTAGGTAAGAGAGATTGATGGATTTTCTTGTGAAGAAATGCTTGGTAAGGGAACCTTGGGATTGTCCATTATCGGAGAAGATTATCGAGGCACGATCGTACATCTCTTTCTTCTCGCCCCTCTTGAATAAATAGATCGTCCCCTTTAACTCCTCTCCCATAACAGATATGCTAAAACTAAGGGGAAAACCCTCCTCTATTTTCTCCCTCTCCTCCCTGAGTTTGGCATGGAAACCGTATAATATAGAACTTGCATCCCTCCGCTTGTACCGGGTCTCGATCAATGTCACTGGAAGACCGAGATCAGGGAGATAAGTCGCCAGTCTATAATGAAGATTAGTCCTAATATCCGATCGATGCCCGGAACTCAAAGTGTAATTATAGAGTTTGATGAACGTACCACCTATCATCTCATCCTGCATCACTTTCCAACCTTCTTCCGTCACAAAACCAGGAAGCAAGGGGAGAGATTCAGAGGGAAATTCAAGAATACGTCCATTTGGGGCCAAGTACTTGTATGATGAATGCTTCATATTACCCTCTGGCGGAAACTTTCGTATCACAGTAAAGCCCCACCTTCCATCCTCGATGTCAGGATGCCTTCTACTGATAAGGAGCTGGATCTTCTTCTTCCCACAAAACTCAAATACACCCGTTGACCCCATATTGTTCTTCCCCTGAACAAAGGGTATTCTCAATTTATTCGACTTGCTCAGTGAGAGTAATGTATCTTTGAACTTATCAGGATGCTGCCCCTCTCCAAGGTCAATCACACAAATATTAGGATTCTTGGCTGTGCCCGTTGCTGTTAAAAAAATATTCTTCGCAATCTCCTCACGTCTTTTACTACTACCAATGTTCAAGATTTTCCCTTCAGGTATACCGAAGTACAGTTTAATAGCCTCTCTAAGTGACTGTGGGGCTTCTTCACCCTCTGGGTTGATACCCCTTGAGACACATTCTTTGACCAGGATCGCATCAATAGAATTTGTGATCTTCTCACAGAGTGACATCTCTGCATTGCTCTGCTGATTACCTATGGTCGAATAATTATTCTCGATCCCCCCATAGAGAATCCAATTTGAGTCGTCCCAGTAATCATGTTCCTTTAATATGTCCTCAACCTCATCCTCTGACTCACATCGAGCAAGATCCAAACAAAGATTCCTTATTGTACAGGCCCTCCTTGAATTAACAGACCCATATTCAAATATAAGGTTATCGTGATTTAGAATATCCAGAATTAGATATCAAGATGGAGAGAGAAGTAAAATTGAGGATTATCACATTCCTCCAACCGTAGTGAAGATTCCTCCAAAATGGAGAATGCTACTACAGTGAGGTCCGTCACCAGTGTTGAATGTATCCTCTGGATATTATCTGTTAAGATTCTCACGAAGTCGCTTCTCGTAAAGTATCCTTCCTCTCTCAACCGTATTATCACCAATAGATAGTATGCCTTTGATTTTAGTCTTGTCAAAACCCATTTCAAATCCCTAGGAAGTCAACTCCATTCGAACATCACTCTTCTCTGCTCGATCAGAAAGCAATATGGTATTCTCTACAAGTTGAATAAACTCATCATAAATTTGCGGACAACTTTCTTTGACCCTTTCCATTTCTAACTCCTCGCTACGCTCATCCTGGCAAACCTGACAAGCCATTTCACAGAAACTATGATCCTCTACAATGTGCAGTACAACCTTCCAATGGTCATTTTCTGTATTCGAAAGATGTACCAACCCGAAGTATGGAGGAAATTCATTATTTAGCAACTGCCCAAGTCAATGAGAAGACGCCAATGAGAATACTCTGAATATGACCATCCAATGGACATGGACAGCCATGGTTGCTCAAATATTGGTGTCCTAAGTATGTACATCCGTAGTAGAATTCACATCTGAAAATAATTTATACTCTATCTCCAGTTAGAGATCAAGTCCAATATAACCTGAAATTATGATGCAAATGATATAGGATCGCAAGAGAATGAATACAATCCCTTCGAAATAAAAAAAGGAGCCGGAGCTCCTTCTACAAAACCACACTCACACATCAGTCTCTCGTCTCGCTCTAGGTAGAACTCCTTGAGTTTCAGACAAAAGCCTCGGACCTAGTACCCGTCAGCTAAACATCTCGCAAATGCTCGACGC
>WAMJ01000097.1 GCA_015522385.1 Candidatus Heimdallarchaeota archaeon | reverse complement strand
TCCATAATAGCTTCAATAGATTCAAGGAATATTCCAAAGTCTTGGATCTGGTCATCAGTGTATCCCAATTTCTTAGCGAAAGGGGAGACATTTTCCAATATATTGACTCTCAAGTCACTCGGGATGTCCATACAGAATAGGTATTTTATGACAATAAAAATCTGTACTATCGAAATATGAACTCTAGAGTTCTATGGCAGGATTTACTTACAAATTGACAAGATGCTATGCACCAAATCAACACATGACTTTTATAGCCTCTACTCAGGTTGAAACTGAGGAGATTCGGAAGTTCCCTTCTGGATTCCAAGGTGACAATAATGGAAAGACTGCTTATTGCCAATCGAGGCGAGATAGCCCTAAGGGTGATTCGAGCCGCGAAAACTCAAGGAATCGAAACAGTTGCCATCTATGCTGAGCAGGACAAGGATTGCCTGCACATCCGCAAGGCTGATCACTCTAAGAGTCTGGGAGGGGGGACACTTAGTGAGAATTATCTCAACATTCCGAAGATCATCGAGATTGCCCAAGATATGGAGACAGATGCAATTCATCCAGGATATGGCTTCCTCTCCGAGAATCCACAATTTGCTAAAGCAGTGGCAGAGAGCGGAATCAAGTGGGTCGGACCATCTGCGGAGGCTATCAATGTCTTGGGAGATAAGTTATCATCAAGGAAGATTGCGGAGAAAGCAGGAGTACCAACCACTCCCGGTAGCGAAGATCCAGTCCAAGCCGACGAAGATGCCCTAAAAATAGCAAGGGATATAGGTTATCCAGTTATTGTCAAGGCATCATTTGGAGGGGGGGGGATGGGGATCAAGGTCGTTCACAAAGAGGAGGATCTACTCGATGCCATCGAGGCAACATCCCGCCAAGCAGGAGCAGTCTTTGGTCGAAGTGAGGTTTTCATCGAGAAATTCATCGAGCGCCCCCGGCATATAGAGATCCAATTCATCGCGGACTCCAAGGGAAATGTCATCCATATGGGAGAGAGAGAATGCTCGATCCAGCGTAGGCATCAGAAACTCATTGAGGAAGCACCCTCGACAGCGATAACCGAGGAGGAGAGAGAAACTATTGGCAATGCAGTGAAGAAGCTTGCTAAGCAGGTCGGGTACGAGAATGCCGGAACTGCAGAATTTCTATTCGAGGATGGAAATTTCTACTTCAATGAGGTAAATACTCGACTGCAAGTTGAGCACCCGGTGACGGAAGCTATCACTGGAAGGGATCTTGTTGTCGAGCAGTTGAAGATTGCAGATGGTAAGAGACTCTCATGGAGCCAAAAGAAGATTGAGTTCCACGGACATGCCATTGAGCTCAGGATCAACAGCGAGGATCCACTCTACGATTTCAGTCCCACAGTTGGCTCTGTCGATAAACTTCAGATTCCTGGGGGTCCGGGAGTAAGGTTCGACTCTCATCTATACTCAGGCTACAAGATCCCGAGGGAGTATGACTCACTTCTCGGTAAACTTATCATCTGGGGCGAAGACCGGAAGCAGGCGATTAGGAGGGCGTATCTGGCCCTTACAGAGTTATCTATCTCTAGTCTACCAACGAATCTTCCATTCCACAGAGTGGTGCTGGCCAACAAGAACTTCCACAGAGGAAATATAACCACGAGGTTCGTGGAAGAGAATAACATAGTTCCATACATCAAGGTGGCATTCGCGAGGAGGGCCGCAGCACTCTTCGCTAGCCAGCAGGTGACAAAGAAGGTCTTCCTTCCGGAGCGGCTTGAGCGAGGATGGATGAACGAGGCTCTTAAGGAGTCTACAGGTAGGTGGTAAGGATGTCAGTGGATATTTCAAAGTCAATGAAAGCTCAGGAGAAGGCCAAGAAGGTCATTGGAAAGACAAGCCAGAAAATCGATACCTCGAAATTCAAGGAGTACGATATCCTGTTTGCAGGAAGGAGAGCTTCACTCTTCCACAACGAGAAGACAGGAGAGATCATCATTGACGGTCTTCTTTTCAAGCCGAAGATCCAGACCAATGCAGGTGGGCTTCAAGTCGTCGAGGTCGCAGGCCACGTGTATCACATTGATCCATCTGAAGGACAGATATTCCTTGACGGTAGGATGGTTGAGTTCACATATACTCCCGCAGTGCCCGATCTGAAACGTTCATCAGGAAGTAGCTCAGGGAAGGAGGTAATCAGAGCTCCACTACCGGGTGTGATTGTGGGCGTTCATGTCCAAGTGGGAGATACGGTAGATTCAGGATCGAAGGTCATCACTCTTGAGGCGATGAAAATGCAGAATGAACTCATTACAGAGATGGGAGGCGTAGTCAAGAAGGTGCATGTCAATCTCCAAGATCAGGTAGAAAACAATTTACCACTCGTAGAGATAGAGAAAGAGAAGAAAGACGAGTAAATTCTCCAGAGTTTCTGCATCCAAGAGATTTCCAAAAGTCTAAAAAACAAATCTGAAACTATGAATTAGAATGTCTCCCAATCAAGAGAGTAATCCGAAAGTGAATGTATTGGACATCCCTACAAAAGAGAAAATACAGAGATTTATCGAGCTGGAGAAGAAGGCACAGCTGGGTGGAGGGGAGAAACGAATCGAAGCTCAACATGCCAAGGGTAAGTACACAGCTCGTGAGAGGATACTTCTGTTTCTTGATCCAGAGACCTTCGTAGAAACAGGACAATTTGTCACACACCAGAGCACAAATTTCGGGATGGAGAAGAAGAAATTCCTCGGTGATGGAGTGATCACCGGATACGGAAGAGTAAATGGGAGACTGGTATACGTCTACTCGCAGGACTTCACAGTTATCGGAGGCTCCCTCGGTAACGCCCATGCAATGAAGATCGCTCACATCATGGATCAAGCATTGAAGAATGGAGCGCCGATTATTGGGTTCAACGACTCAGGTGGGGCAAGGATTCAGGAAGGTGTAGCGGCATTGGCAGGATACGGAGAGATTTTCTTCAGGAATGTGAACGCATCCGGTGTCATCCCGCAGATCAGTGTAATTATGGGTCCGTCAGCAGGTGGTGCAGTGTACTCTCCTGCTCTTACCGATTTCATCATTATGACCAAGGACACATCCCACATGTTCGTAACAGGTCCTAGTGTGGTCAAAACAGTGACGGGTGAGGACATCTCTTTCGAGGATCTCGGAGGGGCTTCCATTCACTCCTATAAGTCAGGAGTTGCTCATTTTGAGGGAGAAGACGAGAAGGACTCGATCAATATAATCCGGAGGATCTTGAGCTTTATCCCCTCCAATAACCTTGAGTACCCACCGAGCATCGATCCCACGGATGACAAGGCCAGGATGTCTGATTTCCTTAATACTATAATCCCAGATGACTCCAAACAGGCGTATGATATGAAAGGTATTATCCGCGAGATTTTAGATCATAGGGACTTCTTTGAAGTTCAGGAGAAGTGGGCTCGAAATATAATCGTAGGATTCGGAAGATTGAATGGCTACCCCGTAGGGATCGTGGCAAACCAACCAACAGTTCTTGCTGGGGCTTTGGATTCCGAGGCCTCGATCAAGGGTTCCAAGTTCATCAGATTCTGTGATGCATTCAACATACCGATAATTACCTTCGTTGATGTTCCCGGGTTCCTACCTGGCAAAGACGAGGAATGGAGAGGGATCATCAGGAATGGAGCAAAGATGTTGTATGCGTACTGTGAAGCTACAGTCCCCAAGATTGCGGTCGTTACTAGAAAGGCCTTTGGCGGGGCATACATCGTCATGGCATCTAAGCATCTTAGGACAGATGTCAACCTTGCGTGGCCGACAGCAGAGATTGCAGTCATGGGTTCTGAAGCCGCGGTCAATGTCATCTTCAGGAGGGATTTATTGAATTCGGACAATCCAGAGGAGGAGAGACTAAAGATCGAGAAGGAGTATAAGGATCAATTCTACAATCCGTACGAAGCAGCGAGTCTGGGTTATGTGGATGCGGTGATTCTTCCATCGGAAACACGACCAAAGCTTATTGAAAGTCTATGGCCTCTTCTGAGCAAACGAGAGACTCGTATGAAGAGAAAGCACGGGAACATGCCGCTCTAAGTTCGTACAGTTACATACGATATTCATTATTTTATAGTTAGATAATATTGAAAGCACAGATTCTGACGTTTTTCCTATTCGAATGATCCTTGATTTCAAATTATTGAGAAAGAATATCTGTAGACTGAATATATTAGATTTTAGCTCAGATTCTTCAAAGTTACGAAAATATAGGAATCTTTGGAAATTTGTATCAACGCCCTTTGAAATCACGGATAGGGATGTTTACCCCAACAAAAGTATGATTTATCAATCCAGAATTAAAGCTGAGATTGTAATAATTTAAAGGTGAATAGCATATGACATCTAATTCTAAGAAACAAAAGACCAAAATTAAATTCTCTCAAACTCGCGTCACTTACCCAGGTGATCCGGTTGCGATAATCGGATTGGGTGCGGTCATGCCGGACGCGAATAATATCGAGGAATTCTGGGAGAATGTTCGAACCGGGAGAGACTCCATACGTGAGGTTCCAAAGGAACGGTGGGACCCTGAGCTCTACTACGATGAGGACAGAAATGCACCTGATAAAACGTACTCTAAAATTGGTTCTTGGATCACAGACTTTGAATTCAACAGTGTAAAATTCAGAATTCCTCCAAAGGTTGCCAAACAGATCGATCCTGTGCAGCAAATGGCACTTGAAGCTGCAAGACAGGCATTGGAAGGTGCTAATATTAACAATGAAAATACAGCTGTAATACTGGGTAACTCCATGGGTGGAGAAATTGTAAGACAGTACACAAGAAGAGTGTACTTTCCAGAGGTAGAACAGTCCTTGAAGAGCACCGAAGAATTCAAGCAGCTCGATTCCAAATCCCAGCAGTCAATGCTTATTCACCTAAAGGAGAAGTACCTAAAACCCCTAACTGAGATCACCGAGGACTCCATGCCTGGAGAGCTGGCAAATGTAATCGCTGGAAGAGTAGCAAATGTCTTCAACTTACGTGGGAAGAACATGACCACTGATGCAGCGTGTGCATCTTCTATTGCAGCAGTGGATCAAGCGTACAAGTCGCTAGTCTCTGGGGAGGTGGATGCTGTGCTCTGCGGTGGAGCAGATCGCAGTAATGAGATCTCTTCTTTCGTGAAGTTCTGCAAAATTGGAGCACTCTCACCAGATGGTTCCCGACCGTTTGATAAGGATGCCAATGGTTTTATCATGGGAGAGGGAGTGGGATTCTTCCTCATGAAGAGATTGGAGGATGCAATAAGGGACGGTGATACCATCTACGCAATAATCAGGGGTGTTGGATCGTCCTCAGACGGTAAGGGGAAGGGTATTACCGCACCTAACCCAATTGGTCAGGAACTGGCTATTCGCAGAGCTTTGACCAATGCAGGGGTCACTCCCGAGGACATTTCTCTCATCGAGGCACACGGAACCTCCACAGCTGTCGGTGACGTCGTTGAGGTCGCTACCCTGCAGAAGGTCTTCAGTGAGGCCAATCTTGAAAAGCGTTCAATCGCTCTAGGTTCTATCAAGAGCCAGATCGGTCATCTCAAGAGCGCTGCTGGTTCTGCCGCGGTTCTCAAAGTGGCTCTGTCACTCTACAATAAGACTCTCCCTCCATCGATCAATTTCAAAGTTCCCAACCCTAAGATCGACTGGGACAATTCACCTTTCTACGTAAACACACAGGCAAAACCGTGGGATCACGACTCCTCCAAGACAAGGAAGGCCGGAGTTTCTGCTTTTGGATTTGGCGGTACAAACTTCCACCTGATCATGGAGGAGTACAACCCCAACTTTAACTATTTTCCAGATAGGAAGATTGTCGAAGCACTGGACTACAACACATACATGGAGAAATACGGTAAGAGCTTAGGAGAAGTATTCACATTTAGCTCATCGGACTCCAACCAACTTAAAGATCAAATAAAAACAGCAATCTCCAAAGTTCCGAGCAAGGACCTCACAGAGGATCCCGCTGCGATGACATTGGCTGAAGTCCGGGAGAAAATTAGCACACCGAACTCGGAAAGCCTTGTCCTTTCATTCGCAGCAACAAACGTCGAGGCGCTGAAGAAGAACCTCGAGTTCGCCTCCTCGGTGATTGACAAAGAATCAATTCGGAAAGGTGCAAGGGCAAGGGGGATATTCTACTCCGAGGGCATACCCACTGGTAAGTTGGCATTTCTCTTCCCTGGTCAGGGTTCCCAGTATGTAAATATGCTCGCAGACCTAGCGAGTAGGTATCCTGTCGTCAAGGAGACATTTGACGAGGCAGACGAGGTTCTCGAAGAGTTTCTCGGGAAGAAACTCAGCTCCCTTGTATTCTCTAAGGGAGACACAAAGAAAGCAGAGGAAGTCCTCAAGCAGACCCAGTACACCCAACCCGCCATGCTGACCGCAGACATAGCCCTGTTCAGGCTGTTCAAGGAATTTGGTGTTGAACCAGACATGGTCGCCGGTCACTCACTCGGGGAGTACGCAGCTCTAGTCGCAGCAGAAGTCCTGAGTTTCCCCGATGCACTGATGGCAGTGGCTATAAGAGGGAAGGCAATGTCTGATGTCGACGCTGACGACAAGGGCACAATGGCCTCGATCTCTGGAAGCCTCGATGAGGTGGTCAAGATCCTCGAGGAAGAGGTCGAGGGATATGCAATCGCTGCGAACAAGAATAGTACAAAGCGAGTAGTGATCTCGGGTTCAACGGAGGGGGTTCAGGAAGCAATTAAGGTCTTCACCGAGAAGAAAATTAAAGCAATAAAGCTGAATGTATCCGCTGCATTCCACACCAAAATCGTGGCACCAGCAGCTGAGACCCTTGCAGAGTACCTCAGAACCATCACTTTCTCCAGACCGAAAATTCCAGTATCCTCGAATGTGCTTGGAGACTTCTATCCCGAAGATCCTGAGAAGATACGGGAGTTACTTGAAAAGCAGGTTGAGTCTCCAGTGGAGTGGACAGCACAGACGGAATCAATGTACAACGCAGGTGCACGACTCTTCTTTGAAGTCGGACCGAAGAGGGCTCTGGCATCATTCGTAGCAGAGATACTCGACGACAAGGAAATCGTCTCTGTGGTCACCAATCATCCAAAGAAAGGTGGTATCTACCACTTTTGTGAGAGTCTTGCAGCCTTAATAGCACTCGGTTATGACCTTACAGATGCTCGTGAGGACGAAGCTTTCAAGATCAAACCTAAGATTGAGAAGACGAGAGTTCCAGTTAGGATCAGGGCAGATCCTCAACCCGTATCAGCACCTATTGCAGTGAGATCAACAGAGTCTACCGTGGACATCACTCCGATGATTGATAAGGATATACACTCTGACCCTCTCTTTGAGGAGTTCATGAAGTTCCAAGGTCAGGCATTCTCATCATTTGTTCGAGAGTCCTTTGAGAAGTTCAAGATGAATTACGCAGGACATGGAAGCGAGAGTAGCTTACTGGATAAGTATGGAATAAATCTTGACAAGATTGTCGTTACGGGAACTGGAGTTGGACTGCCGGGGAAGAACAAGGAGATATTTGATCCCGAGAACATCAGAAGAATCCTCCGGGGAGATAACCTGATCGATCCCGTGGGTGAGGCCAAAGAGCTTCAGCAAACAGACAAGAACATCAACCGTTTGGTTAAGTCCAAATCAGGTGGTGGGTCATTCCTGAAGATCGATTCTAGAGACAATGTCATAAAACTTGCAGGTCAGCCCGGCACATTTGATCTTGTCAAGGAGTACCAGATAGCAGAGAAGATGGTCGGAGCTTACGATATCACGACAAAATTGGCCATTGCAGCAGGTCTGGAGGCTCTGAAGGACGCAGGTATCCCACTCGTCAGGCAGTACAACAAGACCACCACGGGTGGCTACCTTCCGGGTGACTGGGTACTTCCCCCAGATCTCCAAGAGAATACCGGAGTCATATTTGCATCTGCATTCCCCGGTTTTGACAGCTTGGTAGAAGACATTTCCCACTTCTACCAGAACAAGTACGCGGAGAATGCCATTGATGTCATACGAAAGGTATACGGAGAGGTATCCCGTCGAGAGAGAAAGAAGGGTTCAGAGAACCCTCTTCTTGATTTTCTTGATGCGGAATTGGAGGATCTGGAGAAGCACCGTTCAGTCTTTGAGTTCAACAGGAAGTTCCTGTTCAGGATCCTGTCCATGGGTCACTCCCAATTTGCACAGTTGATAAAGGCATACGGTCCGAATACACAGACAAACGCTGCCTGTGCGTCCACGACCCAAGCCGTAGGAATTGCTGAAGACTGGATCAGGAATGGAAGATGTGAGAGGGTCATCATCATTTCTGCGGACAACGTCTCAGGTGAGAACCTCTTTGAGTGGATAGGATCAGGATTTCTTATCTCGGGAGCAGCTACGACAGAGGGTGATATTAAGAAAGCTGCTCTACCATTCGACCGGAGAAGGAACGGGATGATCGTTGGAATGGGGGCTGTTGGACTTGTCATCGAGACCCGATCCGAGGCCCGGAGAAGAGGTGTCGCGCCCATTGTCGAGATCATTGGAACCCACTATGCAAACTCAGCATTCCACGGTACACGTCTGGACGTCGCACATATTACAGCTGAGATGAAGAAGTTCATGAATATCGTCGCCAAGCAAACCGGTTTGACGACCAGCGATATCGCCAAATCGTGCATGTTCATGAGCCACGAAACATACACTCCCGCAAGGGGTGGATCTGCTGCAGCTGAGATAAACTCCATTCGGGAAACCTTCGGAGAGGATGCTGACAAGATTGTAGTTGCCAACACCAAGGGTTTCACAGGCCACCCAATGGGCGCGGGGATCGAGGATGCTATAGCAATTAAGGCTCTAGAGCTAGGAGTTGTTCCTCCAATTGCTAACTTCCAAGAGCCCGATGAGAGTCTCGGCAATCTCAGACTTTCCAAGGGTGAGAAAATCCCTCTGGACTACGCATTCAGGATTGCTGCGGGATTCGGTTCACAACTCGCCTTTGCCCTCTACAGAAAGGCAAGCACTGGTGAGAGGAAATCGACCAAGTACAACGAGTGGTTAAAATCCATTGGTGGTTCTGTAGAACAGCTCGTCAATGTCGGTAAGACCTTGAGACTGAAGGATAATGGAATCCCACCTAAGATTGCAGTGGCCCAGTCAACGAGATCCGTAGCTAAGCCAGTAAAGGAGAAGGCGAGACCTACTCCATCGGTTGTCACATACTCCGGCTCGGTCATGCAGGTACTGTCGCAGAAGACGGGCTATCCCGAATCGATGTTGATGGACAATCTGTCACTGAAGAATGACCTTGGACTATCAGAACACGATGTGAAGGAGATCCTAGGTAACAAGAGTTCCCAGTACAAGGAGGACCTCACAGTGGGTGAATTAAACAGCATAGCCACAGGAACGGTCAGCTTGTCCTCAGGAGGAAAGAAGAGTACCAAACCGAGCAAATCTACACCTGCCCGAGTATCTGCACCCAAAGCACGTCAAGGGAACCTACTCGAGGACATCCTTGACAGAATTGCGGAGAGCACTGGATATCCAAAGGAGACATTGGATGTTGACATGGATCTAGAGGCAGATCTCGGTATTGACACTGTCAAGCAGGCGGAAATCTTCGGTGATATCAGGGAATCTTATGGTATTCCATTCGACGAGAACCTTGATTTGGGTGAGTACAATACGATTAGAAAGATAGAGCAGTTCGTGAAGGACAATACCTCAGGAACGACCGGATCTGCTCAACCAGTGACCGAAACTCCGACAAGCTCTTCACCAACGACATCCTCACTCGATGCAGACGAAGTACTCAAGAAGGTTTTGGACACCATCGCCGAGCAGTCGGGGTATCCCCTAGAGACCCTAGATCCTGATCTTGACATGGAGGCTGATCTTGGAATAGACACCGTCAAGCAAGCGGAGATCTTCGGAGAGGTACGGGAACAGTACGACATCCCGTTCGACGAAAACCTTGATCTGGGTGAATATAACACCATCAGAAAGGTCGCTCAGTTCGTCATGGATAACGCAGGTAAGGGTGGACAGCCGACAACAGCAGAACAATCTGCCACATTGCAATCTACTCAGACCTCGGTGACCTCCGAGAATAAGATTGATCCCGAGGAAATCATGCACAAAGTTCTCTCGGTAGTCTCTGAGGCAACAGGTTACGCTCTTGAGACACTGGATCCAGACCTAGACATGGAGGCAGATCTCGGGATAGACACTGTGAAACAAGCAGAGATCTTTGGAGAGATTAGGGAGATGTATGGTATTCCGTTTGATGAGAACATCGATCTCGCGGACTACAACACTATTGCAAAAGTGGGAGATTTTGTCAAGAACAACATCTCATCACTCACGGAAAAAGTAACTACAACAGCCAGAATCGAAGAGACGACCAAGACCATACCCAAGGTAAGCTCCGAGGATAGAGGTGCAATTCTGGAAAAGGTTGTATCTGTTATCGCCTCCGAGACAGGCTACCCTCCAGAGATGCTTGACCTCGATTTGGACTTAGAAGCAGACCTCGGTGTAGACACCGTCAAGCAGGCAGAGATTATAGGTCTGATCCGTGAGGAATACAGCATACCATTTGACGAGAATCTCGATTTAGGAGATGTTTCAACTATAAACAAGATGGTTGATTTTGTCCTTTCCTACGCTGGTTCGATGTCTAGCTCTGAGAAGCAGTCCACTCCTGAACCTGTGAAGAGTGTGGATGAGAATCGGAGCAAGGAGATACTTGATGTTCTGATAGCTAAGACCTCTGCGCTTACTGGGTATCCTGACAGTCTAATCGCACCTACCACAGATGTGAAAGTAGATCTGGGCGCCACAGATCAGCAGTATGAGCACATAATCTCGGAGACTGCTAAGCACTTTGGACTATCAGTTCCGTCAGACTTCAAACCTGAACCTACTCTTGACAAACTTGCCGAACAATTGGCAATTAGGGAAGACGGTAGTGCCAAGTCTCACAAGTACCTCATCCGGTACGTCCCGTCGGACGATTACAAAGGGATAGAACTCAATGATCCTGTCGTTATCGGTGAGCTCGAAGAGTTGGGGAATACAATCTCTGGCATTAACGCTTATGATGGTGGCGATCTCGTCATTATCGATCCAACCGAAAAGTCAGGGTCAATCCCTGAGTATTACAAGGTTCTCAAGGAACATGTAGACAAGGAAATAAGGCTTGTACTTCTCATACACACCGAGAAGGCAAGTCTCCACTCGATGAGTGGATACCAAGGTGCTCTTGGAGGACTGTTCAAGGCACTAGATGCCGAGTTCAACAATATTAGCTCAAAGATCATCGTGAGCTCTAAAGCTACAAAGGAGATGGAACTTCGGGAGATTAAGAACGCTCTTGGACAGGAGGTCATACTTGATGGCAATATACGTAAGATTGTGTCACTCTTGGAGGTTGATCCCGAGTTCAGGGAATTCAAACTCCCAGAGAACAGTTCCATTATAGTCTCTGGTGGAGCTCAGGGCATCACCTTCGCCTGCCTTAAGGAGATAGTATCTACAGGAGTTAATGTTGCTCTCCTCGGACGAACTGAGATCAGAGATGACGCACCCGAGATCTCATCATTGGATGAGAAAGCCCTCAAAGAGAGGAAGCAGAAACTTCTTGACGAGCTCAAGGAGAACAACGAACGAGTAACACCCGTTATGCTGGAGAAAGAGTGGTCAAAGTACACAAAGTCTGCAGCAGTCTTCAGCGCCATCAAGGAGCTGGAAAGTATGGGAGCGAAAGTCGTGTACAAATCAGTTGACGTCAGGGATGCAGATAGGATGAAACAGGCAGTTTCGGAGATCGTGGACGAATTCGGAGAGGTGCACTACATCATCCACGGGGCGGGAGTTGAGATCTCAAAACCGACCAAGAAGAAGAGCGTCGAGGAGTTCGATATGGTCTATGGCATCAAGATGGATGGTTTTGAGAACATTCTCCAAGGAGTTGACCTGTCCAAGATCAAGAGAATCATGGCGTTTAGCTCTGTGGCGGGAAGATTCGGGAACGCCACCCAAGCGGATTACTCTGCAGCCAATGAGTATCTCGCCAAGAGGCTTGCCCAGCTTAACAGTGAGACGACAGTCGCCTCGGTGATCGACTGGTCTGCTTGGGAGGGGGTTGGAATGGCCACCCGTGGTTCTACGCTTAAGGTCCTCTCTGCCCTAGGTGTGACCCCTATCCCATTTGATGAGGGAGTACAGCACTTCGTCGAAGAGTTTGGATACGGTGCAGAGCCAGAGGTCGTCGTCAGTGGTGAGCTTGGAGGTTTGGCCAGCAAGGTCAGATTTATCGACAAAGATCCATCTGATGATGAGAAGTCGGGGGAAGAGATCGGGGAAGTAAAGACTGAGCAGGAAGAAACGAAATCCAAGGAGACTGAATCCAAGGAGACTGATTCCGAAGAGACTGCATCTGAGGAGACCGAATCTGAGGACTTGAGCTCACTGGTCGCAAAAGCTGATGAAGGTAGCACGCAGCTAAAGTCAGAAGAGGAATTGGAAGAATTCCCCATGATTGACTGCGTCTTCAAGACCGCAGACAACATCACTGCAAGGAGGGTCATCTCACTTCAGCGCGACCTATATCTTGACCACCATAGGATTGATGGGAAGGCAGTACTTCCAGGAGTTATGGGCTTGGAATTCATGGCAGAAACTGGAGCTATTCTCGGTGGCTCGATCACTGAGTTCAGGAACATAGAGTTCAAGTCCCCGATCAAACTCCCTCGGGACAAACCCTTAGAGATCAGCGCTATCACCTCTGCGAGTGTGTCCTCACTGTCCCTGCATTTCGACGTCAAGTCCAAATTTATTGGACCAGATGGTAAACAACTAGGTGATCTCAGGGAGCATTTCTCTGCAGAGTTGGTGGACAAGGCAATGGTCAGAACCTTTCCGGTACTCGACAGTGATCAACTGCAGTGGTTTGCACCTGAAGAGCCCCTCATCTCTAAGGAGAAGATCTACGAGATATTCTTTCATGGACCGAAGTTCCAAGTTCTCTCAGAGGTCTTGGCACTAGGTAAGGTCAGTGTTGGCACTCGCTATTCTCTCCCAGAGAATGAACAATTTCGTGACGTGGAGTATGAGAAGACAAAAATCAATCCTTTAGTAATAGAGGCTTGCTTCCAGACAGCAGGAATGTACGACCTGCTCACCAATAAAAGGATGTCACTTCCCGCAGGGATCAAACAGGTCAAGCTCTACAAGAACTCGAATCCGGTAGAGTATGTCTTCGCGGTGTTCCTCCGCGAGGAGGACGGGCACTCCATATATCATGTACAGGCCTTGGACAAGACAGGATCAATAGTCATTGACCTCCACGAATTCAGCATGATCCACACGGGGAAGGTCAAGCACAAACTTAGGTTCAAGCACACCTACGACCTTGACATCGCTACTGTGAAGCACCTTGTCGGGTCTCTGGGTATTAATGCTGTAACGTTATCCATAGACGCGTTTGGCGGCATTTCCAATGAGTTCCTTGAGGAATTCCTCACGGAGTCGGAGCGTCTCCGATTGGACAAGCTAAAGGTAAAGAAGAGAAGACTGGAGTGGCTCTCTGGGATAATTGCGTCCAAGCTTGTTCTAGGTATTATCCACAACATCCGTGAGCCCGACATAACTATCATCAGGGACGAGGAAGGACGACCTTACGGTCTCTGGGGAGATAGTAAGTATCCCTTGAGCAAGACCCATTCCAATGGTATAGTCATTGCAGTCTCTATGGACAAAGATCAATTTGGAATTGATCTCGAAAAGAATGTCAAGAGGAAGAAATCTATCATCAAGACTGCCTTTACCCAGAAGGAGCAGGACATGTACGGCATCATCCCAGACAACTCTGATGTGATCAATGCGATGTGGACTGCAAAGGAGGCAGCGCTGAAAGCAGATGGTACAGGTCTCCGAGACAACCTCCTCAAGACCAAGATCAAAGGAGACATCGAGTCTGGACTGGAGATAAAAACTCCTCTGGGAGTCAAGCAAGTGACTGTGAAATCAACTGAAAAGTGGGTTCTAAGCTTCGCAAAATCCAAGGATTAAACGTGAGCAAATTCCTTCTTTACAATTTCATCAAAGTTTGTTAAATCAGGACTTACTGCGTAGTACACGCTCCTCATGTCATTCAGATTGGGTTGTTTTACTATGAAGTCTTTTTCCAATAGTCGCCTGATTGAGTACCTGACAGTTCGGGTAGGGAGATTAAGTTCCTCTATAATCTCTCTCTGAGTCCTCGACCCCATGTTCCGAAGATATTCTAGTACCTGTAAAGACTGAGGAGGTAATGGTGATTTTGCACGCATCGATTCGTCTGTGAATACTATTCTTAAAAATGTTTTTTGGGGGGAGAACAAAAAATGATCTTAAGATTTTGGCAAAATTAATATATATCTATAGGACATACAGAATGTTGGGTGGACTATTGGTAAAATAATCTAAAAAAAATTAGCAGTAATTAGCGCAAAACTGACATTGATTTGGTGATAATATCGAAGGCTTGGTCGAGTTCGTCTGCAGTGATATTCAAAGCAGGCCTAAACCTGATGGACTGGTCTCCACAAGCGAGCATGATAAGCTTATTCTTGAAAAGCTCGTTCCTCAACCTATCCCTCTTGTCGGTGGTTGGGAGATCGAAGGCTGCCATCAGTCCAACTCCTCTCACATTTGATACCTCAGAATTCTCTTGGAGCTCGTACAACCTTTTCATAAGATGTTCTCCCTGCTTATTGACGTTATCCAAAATGTTTTCCTTCTGGTAGATTTCGAGATAGTACTTGGATCTGACCATATCTACAATATTTCCACCCCATGTGGAGTTTATCCTGCTTGATTCCTCAAACACATTCTTCTCCACCTCGTCGAAACGGTCTGTCGCAACGATCCCACATACCTGTGACTTCTTCCCAAAGCTGAAAACATCCGGCTGTGCATCTGGTAGGTACTCGGAATACCACATCTTTCCAGTCAATCCCATCCCGGTCTGAACCTCGTCATAGATGAGCATTATATCATTCTCCAGAGTTAGTCTTCTGATCTCCTTGAAGAACTCTGGTCTGAAGTGGTTATCACCGCCTTCTGCTTGGACGGGCTCGATGATCAGGCCAGCGATGTCATCGGATCGCTCAGCTATTGCCTGTTCGATCTGCATGAGACTCTCTTCCTCCCTTCTCTTGACTTCCTCAATATTGTCTGCGAGTGGATGGACAATAGTGGGAGGGGTGATTCGGGGCCAGTCGAATTTGGGGAAGTACATGTACTTGCGGGGATCAGAGGTATTGGTTAGTGAAAGTGTATAACCAGATCTACCGTGGAACGCTTGTTTGAAATGAATGATCTGTGAGCCCAATTCACCCTTTCCAGCTGCAAGATTCTTCCTCACCTTCCAGTCAAAGGATGCCTTGAGAGCGTTCTCAACTGCAAGCGCTCCTCCTTCAATGAAGAACATGTGCTTGAACTGCTTAGGGACTGCTACATTTGCGAAAGTGTCGACAAATTCAATCATCTGCTCCGTGTAAAAATCACTGTTTGCCACTTTATTTGTAGCTGCGAGGTGTAGATCCTTCTTCACCTCAGGATTATCAAAGAGTGGGTGATTAAGACCGAATGGCATGGAGGCGAAAAAGCTAGCCATATCAAGGTATTTATCCCCAGTCCTCTTGTCAATGAAGTTGGATCCTTTGCTCCTTTCCAGATCCAAGATCATGTCAAAGCCGTCAACAAGGATGTGCTTACGGAGGCTGTCCAATTCTATTTGTCTTAACTCGCTCATAGAATACCGTAAGACTTGAATCATTATAAATTGTTGAATTGATACGCGTCATTACATTTTCAGTGCTTCTCGGGAGATCACCATCTTCATGACCTCGGATGTCCCTTCATATATTTCGGTCACACGGGCATCTCTGTAGTATCTCTCGACTTCAAAATCTTTGAGAAAACCACCTCCTCCATGAATCTGAATGGCTTTGTGAGTTACCGCGGTCGCTGCTTCAGAGGCGAATAATTTGGCCATAGCAGCTGCTTGGGTGAAACGTTTGCCCTCCATCTGTAGTACTGCAGCATTCTGGTATAGGAGCCTGCTTGCGTTGATCTTTGTCGCCATCTCAGCAATCATCATTTGAATACCTTGGAAACTAATAATGGGTTTGCCGAATTGAACCCTCTCCTGGGCGTACTTTAGAGAGTCCTCATATGCTGCTTGAGATATTCCTGTCGCCTGTGCAGCTACAGCAATCCTTCCCTTGTCAAGTATGCTGAGTGCTTGGCTCAGACCCTTGCCCTCCTGACCGATCAGATTATCTGCGGGGATGCGGACGTCTTCGAAGGTCATGGCTGATGTCACACTAGCCTTAATTCCCATCTTCTTCTCAGGTGGCATGACGGTGATCCCAGGAGTGTCTGCAGGAACAGCGAACATCGATATTCCCTTATGACCGGGTTGGTCATTGCTTCTTGCGAAGACGATGAATATGCTAGCTTCTGCTGCATTGGTTATGTAGAACTTGGATCCATTGATTACCCATTCGTCCCCATCCTTCTTGGCCCTTGTGCTCAGGGATGCGGGGTCGGAACCAGCATGAGGTTCAGATAGAGCGAATGCACCCAGACCCTCATCCTTGGTGAAGTAAGGGATCAGTCTCTCCCTCTGTTCCTCATTCCCAAACATCATAATAGGGGAGATTCCGAGGGAGTTGTTACCAGCAAAGATCGTGGCAGTAGAGGCGCACCCTCGTGCAATCTCCTCCGTCACTGTGGCGTAGGTCATAATATCAGCTCCAATACCACCGTACTCTTCGGGTAATGTAAGGTGAAGGAAACCGTTGTCTCTCAAATCCTTTATGTTCTCGGTTGGGAATCGCTCCTCTTCATCATACATCTTGGCACGGGGTTTTATCTGATCATTGACGATGTCACGGATTGTGCTACGGATTAGTTCCTGCTCTTCAGAAAACTTGTACATACAGGATCTAGGAATTGTGATAATGTAAATCTAGCCCTCGATCTTGGCTAAAATGCTAAATTCTAAACCTGTACAGGCTGGATTGTAGACCCGTCGAAGAGATCAAGGATTTCAGTTAGAGAATATGGGTCTATGATTTTGATGGGATAGGTCAGTCTTTTCATAGTCTCTTGAACGTAGAAGCTAATTCGTTCAGCTACGATGATCACTTGGGTCAAGTTCATATTCTCGAAGGCGTGGACAGCTTGGTGCAGAACGGTGATAGAGATTGGTTTCTTCCAATTTGGAACTAGTACGCCAAGTCCCAGGGAGGGTACATACAGCTGGAGTTTGACGCTACTGTCTGAGAAGGGAACATCTTCGTGATAGAGTATCTCGAAGTGATCCAGCCATTCTTTCACGATGTTTAATGCACTTGGGATTTCGAGTTGCACAGCTCTTTAGACTGTCCATGAAATATAAGCAGAAGTAATAGCCGGATGATATCTACTAAATATCGTCATCGTAGAATTCGTCATTGTAGCTGTAGTCATACGGATCCTCGTCGCTCTCACCTGTAAGCATGGAGTATAAGTCGTCCTCTGGATCGGAGTAATCATGTGATTCGTTGATGTCGACACCTTCCTCACCGATATCCACCTCTTCAGCCAGTGAGTCAATCATGTCATCTCCCTCCAAGAGTGAATCTAGCTGTGATAAGTCGATGACCTCTGCACGGATCAGCCAAGTCTCGAAGGGCTTAGTGTTGACTAGTTCAGGGTTTGTCATTGCTGCCTCGTTCACCTCTAGAACTATGCATGAGAACGGAGACTTCATGACATATTCTTTCGAAATTGACTCTATCGATATAAGGGGTGCTCCTCTGGCGAATCTTTGTGAAGGTGAAGGAAGATCGATATTGACAATATCTTTGAGATCTCTTTGTCCGTAGTCTGTTAATCCAATAAATACTTCATTTTCCGAGTCCCGATCTACCCATATATAAAGATCGTAATAGAGAAAGTCAGGTTGAACATAATACCTTCCAATCTTTGTTCCTTGTGACATGATTTCACCTTCGATACTAACTCTCTCGAATCTTCATTGTTTTTATATGTATCAGTCTGAGACATCGAGAGGCATATTTGAATTGTCAAGAAGGTATTTCAAACTTCCTTTTACACCACCCCTAAAGCACATTAACACATACACGTGGTTTTAAAGTCGAAATTTCATCGATGAATCAGATATGTTTGAAGTTGTAATCGATTGGGTGTCTCAGAACTCCACTAGGGGAATTGGTGCTCTCATTTCCGTATTTTCTCTTGTCCTCCTTATCTCAGAATTAAGAGTTTATCTCAAGTACAAGTCATCGGTAGAGCAACTGATACTTTGGCTATCGGCTCTAGTAGCTGGTCTTCTGACCCTTATCTTCAACGATATTTTACTGGGTGTTCTCTCGGGTATCACATTCCTCATGATCTACCAAGTTTACGAATTGAGGGATGCACCTGTGTGGGGTAAGCTCATGGTGGCTTCACTATTCGCCTACCTCACTATTCTTGGTGGTAAGGTAGCTCAGATGATCTATAACTATGTCACAGGTTCTCCGCCCGAGAATGAACAGATCTTTGCTTCAGCGTTCATTGTATCCGTATACATCTTCTTCATAGTGGCTTTCATCTTCTTTGGGAAGCAGTTTATCCTCGTATCACGATTATCCTCACCACAGATGGTCTACCTGTTCCTCTTTGCCATCATCTACGGTGGTGTGGCATCGATGGATTTCAAGAACCTGTATTACCTCCCGATCAATAAGGGTATTGCAGACAGAATTCTCTTTGCCTCATTTGGTATCTACGAGATCCTGATCATAGCCATGACCTTCATGTATTTCATCTCTGGATGGCTCCTAGACGTACTCTTCGGTGTGAAGAAGGTGACAGATCCTGACGTCTTGGCCAAGGTGCAGGAGGTAGCTGACAAGATGGGGATCAAGGAGGAGCTCAAAGTCGGATTCGTTCAAGCACCGATACTCAATGCTTTCGCTTACGGGCCATTCATAGACAAGCGTATATCCTTCATAGCCTCTGATCTCAATCAGTTCTCAGACTCTGATATCAGGGGTGTCGTTGGACACGAACTTGCCCATGCTACAAAGAACCACACACTCATCCTTCTCCTGATCAGTGTCCTAGAGGTCCTTTCCAAGAAGGCACTGCTACTTCCCGCAACCTATTTCGATTATGCGTTTAACAGCAGCGGACTGACCGTCAGTCTCCTGTGGTACTTCATCATCAACTACGGTCTTGTCATCGTCCTGTATATTTTTGTCCGAGCTTTGGAGGGTCACGCGGACAAGGTGACCAAAGACGTGGGATACGGTGAGGATCTAGGTAAGGCCCTGTTCAGGTTGGAGGGATTCTACCAAGGGGTAGCCTCAGATTTCGGTATTTCGGTGAACCTACTGACCAATAAACAGTACACACAGGCAGAGCGAGAGAAGTTCACCGCAGCTGCTGGAAGGAGAATCTATCAGGAATTCCTCTCTCCAACTCGTAGCCAAGCATTTTCAAACATCCTCGTCTCGCACCCGAGAACAAGTTACAGGATAACCGCTCTCAT
>WAMJ01000096.1 GCA_015522385.1 Candidatus Heimdallarchaeota archaeon | reverse complement strand
TAGGCCTCGACTGCACGCAGAAGGTCGGAACATGCCCTGAGTAGCTGGGGTGTCTCCTTCTTGCAGAAGACATAGAGCACGAAATTCTCAGAGTGCGTCAGGAGCAGTGTGCCGTCTAGGAGTGACACTGACTGCGGGACGTCCTCTAATAGTTCGTCCATCACATCGAGGATGGCTCGCATACCCACCGAGAACAGTGAGACATCGATATTCTGGTCAAAGGACCGTTCGTAGATGAAGCCACCTGTCTCACGTTCGCTCAGCACGACATACATCCCTTCCGATTCATCCATGATGATCGTGCTTGGGTCACGGGCCAGGGACAGTGCGATGAGTAGCAGTCCCACAGAGATGAAGATGAAGTATCCGAAGGTCGTGCCCGAGTCCCTGCGTTCGAGGGTCGCCACCACCATTCCCGTCGCAAGGGAGACCAGCCCGAGCGTAAGGACTACTGATCCCTTTCTCGAAATCAAGTGGTCGATAATCAGCAGTAGGGTCAGAAGAATGCCCGTGGAGAATAGGCTCAACGCCCATGGAGGGTTGTAACTGATGGCATAGCGATCCACACCATCGAGACGGAGAGAGAAGACGTCAAACCCCGTGACAAATGCGAGATAGAAGAGCACATGTAACCCCAAGAGCCCTACCCTCTCTCCACTTAACTGTTTAATAGAGATATAGAAGATCGAGAGAAAAACAGAGACAAAGACGAGGCTTATTGCTGTGAGGATCTCCACGGTGGCCGTGTAGGTCGGGTCTGGTCTTAACAGATTCAGCAGTACGAGCATGGTCATCCACAGCATCAGGAGAAGGTATCCGATGGCGATGACTAGGAACTCACTGAAACCCTCTTTACGGTAGGCCCTGAGCATGACTATCGAGGAAACTAGGGTCGTTATAACGGATGTCAGGAGGGTGAGTAGTGCGGCTTCTATGCTCTCCCATACTCTTCTCTGAATTTAAAGATGTCGAGATCAGAAGGCAAAGGAGAGCTTATTCCGGATGGTCTGGTCAAGCTTCTTGATCGATTCCCTGCTGAGGTGGGATATACTCACCTCTTTCTCAAGATCCTCCAACAGGCGAACCAAGGCCTTCCTTAGAGGTGAGATTGATCTTCGGCACACGAAGTACCCGATGAATCTGTCGGTTCTGGCAACCACGATCTTCAAGTCATTGTACCCCAGAACCTCGGGGATTGACTCTGTGCCTGTAAGCTCATTCATTACATCGAGGATGCCCTTCATCGCTGGTGAGAAGAGATTCTCACTGAGGTTGGCATCGGTGTTCAACCTCCGCTTGTACAGCGTCGTTCCACTACGGCGGTCGCTGATTAGCAGCAGTTGTCCGTGGATGACGTTTGGAACTAGTACAAAAGGGTCTTTTAGCAGTGCGAGTGAGATAAGCACGAAGCCCATCGTTGAGACTGCCATATATCCTGTCGTGTAGATGCTCACGAACAGTCGCTCGAAGGCTGCTATGGCTATGCCTAACCCTAAGAGAATCCACCCCATCAGCATGTACTTACCCGCGGTGTTCCTTGTACTCATTCCAGTCGGGAAGCTGATCCTTATCATGTCAAAGACAATGGCGAGGAGGGGAATACCCATTGTGAGATGTGCCCACTTCGGTGTGAAGACAAAACCCCAGTACGGATAGATCGTCGGGTTAATGGAGGACGAGAAAAAAGCAGTGCCTTCCACGAAGAGGAGTATTACCATGATTCGTAGGAGTCCCATGTCTTTTCCCGCAAGTTTCACCATTGCGTACCACATAAGAATGAATGCCGCAGCAACAAGGTGATTGAGAAGTCTAAGGATAACAGTGACCGCGGGTATATTGCTGGTCTGAGGTGTGATGATATTGATGAGCATCCAGAAGGTCAGCGGGTGCAATGAGAACAGCAGGAACGCTATGGCTATCCCAATGAACTCCCTGTACCCCTCCTTCAAGATTGATCCTGTCAGGAGTGCAGAGGCAGTTATGGCGAAGATAAACGCCAGCAGTGGGACGAAGAATCGTGTGGTCGCCACGAACACAGAATATTATTCCCATTCAAACTATTTAAAATCGAGCTCTCAGGAGATATGGTGCAGAGGTCAATAGTCGATAGTATCTGGTCGACATCATCTATTTATTTTTTTCCTATGGGGTCGATAGCCGCGACGAAACGGGGGGCTGCGATGCTCGAAGTGGAAATGACCTCATCCACTCCAAGGTGCTCTTTTACTTGCTCTCCGAACTTCAGGTCGAACATCCGGGCAACGACTCGGAGTTTCGGGTTCATCTTTTTGGCCAGCAAGGCAATCTTCAGGTTCACGAGGTCGTCGTCTACCATCAGTAGGAGTGTGCGGGCGTGCTCTACCCCCGCCATCTCAAGGGTCTTCTCCTGTGTGGCATCACGCTGGATTAGCGGAATGTCGTGCTCCATGCTCTGGAACTCCTCGTCCCTGCCACTCTCATCCTGCTCGTCGATGACCACGACATCTTCATTCTTCTCCTCGATTATCTGCCTCAGTACCTTGAGTCCGACATTACCTACTCCTACAAGTATCACGTGGTTCTTCATCAGTTTTGCCATCTCTCTGTTCCACTCCTCTGTTTTGTGATCCCCGTATTTCAGCACCCTGCCTATTGAGGCCAACCCGTCACCTATGACCATGATACCCAGTAACGGAAAAAGCATCCAGAGGATCTCGAG
>WAMJ01000095.1 GCA_015522385.1 Candidatus Heimdallarchaeota archaeon | reverse complement strand
GCCCTAAGGGAGCCAAATCGGGAACAGAGACCGGTGATTACCACACAGCCACCAAGTACCAAGATCCCGAAGATAGACTATGAGACTCTGGAACGCCTGATGGATCTAAGGGATGTCTCAGTCATCGAGTACATTCATCTCAACGGTGGGACTAACCAGCAACGTATAGCTTCTGATTTGAGCATATCAAAGGCAACTGTTTCCCGCATACTCAAGAGATTGGAAAAGAGGGGAATCGTGAGGAAGGAGCAGAACGGGATGGCCAATCGGATCTATCTTAACCTCAACAAAATTCCTCTCAAGAATGAAGAAACTCCTTCCTGAGATTGTCACAGTACTCATCAGTGGCTATGACGTCCTCGTATATCCTCTTGTCACCTACCCTCAAGACACGGTATCCGGGCTGTACGAGCATGAGATCGTGTGTGGCGACGATGACGGTCTTCCCGTCCTCTGCGAGGTCAGTGAGGATGTTCATGACTGTACGTCCGAGCAATGAATCAAGATTGGCGGTCGGTTCATCAAAGAGGAAGAGATCGCCCTTCTTCTCCAGAGCGCTGGCCAATCCTACCCTCTGCTTCTGACCACCAGAGAGCTCCGTGGGATACACATTGGCATACGGAGTGAGGTCCAAAGAATCCAGTGTATCAGCCACACGGTTCAGGTCAGGTGTGTCATCAGTTAGGTAGTTAGCCAGCGTGATGTTCTCGGTCACGCTCAGGTAGGGGTGCAGGATGTAGTTCTGCGTCAGGAAAGAGATTCTGTCCAGCCTGACTGAGGATCTGAAGGAGAGACTTGATCCGTCGAACCTGTGCCCAAGGACGCTCAGCTCACCGCTGGAGACTTCCTCCAGACCAGCGATCATCGAGAGTATTGTCGTCTTCCCTACTCCACTCGGCCCGAGGAGGACCAAGAATTCACCCTTATTGATCTCGAGATTAAGGTCTGATATGATGTGGTTCTCGATGCCTGCGGTCTTATAGCTCTTGGATAGCCCACGGGCGACTACGACGTTATCCTCTTTGATGTTTTTACGAGAAAAGCTCTTCTGCTGAATGTCACCACCCTCCTCCTTACGTATGACCTCGAAGTCGTCGGGATGCCGCCTGATGACTGCGTGGTTCTCCTTGGCATCGAATGAGATCGTCGCTCTTCTTCCGATAGAGAGACCCTTGACGACCGGACTGGGCAGTCGGATATGATTGTTGGAGTCAAGGACGACATTGCGGGTGATGGGGCCACTGGCGATTAGTCGTTCGATGTCCCGATGTTGCATGAGCAGATCGACACTCTCCTCCTCGGTAGCAAGCTTGCCGTCGAGGATCATGACGCTCCTGTCGGACAATGACTGAAACCGGACATCGTGCGTGGCGACAATCACGCTTGTACCCTCTGTCGTGACCTCCCTCATGAGGCTGTGTAGAAGCTTCATGTTCTCCGTGTCGAGCTGGCCCGTTGGCTCATCCGCGAGGACGACAAAGGGCCTCTTGGCAACAGCCTTGGCCAGCGATACCCTCATGGCTTCACCAGCAGAAAGATGACCACACATGGAGTGTTTAAGCGGGGACAGGTTGAGTTTCTCAAGGATCTCGTCAATCCTCTCTTCTGCCCAGTTGGGTTTCCACTGGGCGTTCAGGAGCTCCCATCTAATAGCGTCAGCAACCGACATCTTCGGATCAAGATTCTCACGAGCATGCTGCGAGAACGTCCCAATGAACTTTCGTCGGAATTCTCGTCTACGGGTGTCATCCCAGTTCTGGATGGGGATACCTCCAATGATGATCTGCCCGCTCGACGCCTGTTCGACACCAGCAAGAAGTCGGAGAAGGGTGGACTTCCCTGCTCCTGAGGGTCCGATGACACTTATCAGCTCACCCCTGTTGACGAAGAGGTCACAACCTTGTAATGCCGAGATCTTCGTGCTGTCAAGTTTGTGCTCGTAGATCTTGATGACATTCTCGGCCGCTACCGCAAGGTCAAACTCACTCATAGCCTTACCTCCCTGAGGTGCCTGACTGCAGAGCTTCGTACCTGCTGTATCCAGATAAGCAGTGAGAGGAGGAGAACCACCGCCACCCATATGCTCACGATCAGCTCGTTGTAATCCCATGATAGTGAGCTGCTGGTCTGCCCGAAGAGATCCGGTCCGTAATTCACACTCCACCAGTAACCGAGTGGTATGGCCAAAAGACTAGGCAGGAGTGTTGAGAAGACGAGTTCCACACCAAGCTGGAAGGTGAAGAACGAGATGTCTGTACCGGTTCTGTAGTAGACCTCCAGCTCCTCTTTACGCCTCTCAAAGAGGATTCGGGAGAGGATCACTGTCGATATGAGTGGTGCAAGAGCACTGACAAT
Organism: Candidatus Heimdallarchaeota archaeon; assembly: GCA_015522385.1. Next base: position 14,244 of record WAMJ01000095.1, on the reverse strand, counting down.
TATACTGGTGTGAGTCAGGAACTCGAAAGCCCTAAAGAATGGGTGTTTCAGGTCGTTGACAACTGTCGTCACCGACTGCACACGTGTCCCGGACATCCCCTTGATCTGCTCACTCAGCTGGGTAACGACGTTGTAGTCCGTGGCCTTTATGAGGAGGTTCCGTAGATCCATGTAGTCAGCGACTGCGGTAGATGCTTCCGAAGCATCGGTGAGGTACATATCCTGCAAATCGAGGAGAGTCTCCATTGAGATGACCATCTGTAACGGACTCTCAAATTCCTCTTCCAGACGCTCAATCGCGGTTTTGAAAATGGGAAATTCATTGTATGACCCCTTGAGTTGGATGCGATAAAGTCTAGAAGTGTGCTCGAATTGAAGAGGGATCCTCTCACCAACTTCGAGCGAGTTCCGCTCCATGAACTTGGCATTAGTGAGTATCTCACCCCTCTGAAGAGAATCGACCTCGAATCTGCTGACATTGTATGCATTGACATATCGTGTTGGAATGTAAATCGTGTCCATAAATGTAGAGGTATTTATGGCGAAGACGTTGATCTGCACCCCATTAGCAAAGGGCAAGACCCCGTAGAAGTACTCTGAGGTTGACTTCACCTCTTGCAGATCCATGATCTTCTGCTTAAGGGAGGGTTCGACGGTGTCCCACTTCTCCACATTGATATCTGTTCCGAATTCGTAGTACGCTTCGATCTTGTAGGTGTTTCCTATCGTCAGGGGGATGGTGAGCATCGGGATAATCAGGAAGAAGCTGATGAGGAAAATCACCAGCAACTTCCCGTAGAGACCGACATGCATCTGGAATCCCTTAAAGATAAGCCCCTGTTTCTTCTTGATTGATTTCCACCCGATATATCCCACCAGAGCAAATATGCGGTTGAGGATCTTGGAGATGACGATCAACCCTCCAATTGTTGCGAATACCACAGAAATCAACTGGACTGAAAGGAGAACAAGTTCGGTCGAGGGATCAATAGCGGAGCTACTGCTGAGCTGATCATCAAGGAAACCGGCGAAGAAATTACTCAGCACAACCAGTAACAGACCGACTATGACAACCACCAGATCCTTCTGGACTCCACTCATCATGTTAGAGTACCTCCAATCCTCCTTGCTGAACAGCACCTGAAGGGACTGCAGCATGCCTACCAACGTGAGCAGGAGGAAGGTGATTAAAGCTATAACGGGGGTCTGATCCAGAACAACAGGAGGAGTGAAGACCGCATTCATCTTGAAGTAGTCCGTGAATTCCATCATCTGGCGAGTCACTACTGGCACTGCTATCCAGCTAAGCAACGTTGCAATTCCAGCTGTTAGCATACGTTCCTGTGCAAGAAGCGCTACGATCCGCTCGGTGCGCAGACCCTCACGTCTGAATCGGATGATCTCCTGCAAGGAAGAGGTCTTGCCCATTCCGAGTGCCTCGAATGTTAGGAGAAGAGCGAGGGCAACGACGGGGACGGTGAGAACAAATCCCTCAAGTTGGATATCTCTGCTCGCGTCGTAGTACTCCTGGAGAAAGACAGATATTCGCTCGGCATCGAAATCTCCCAACCATGTAAAGCCCGTGACCTGAAGAGTGGAGTTCCCCATCTCCCGTAGGTTATCGATGAGTGTGGGTATCTCTTCCCTCTCAAGGTTGAAAACATCGTAACGTGCATAGACGTATGAAGTGGGTCGTATACTGATCCTAGAATAGTTGTTGAGGAATTTACTCATCAATTCTGGAAAAGAGTAGAAGGGAACAGAGTCAAGAATCCGCATCCCCGAAACCGTTGTATTCATCCTGTCAGCCCAAGTGGTAATCTCGGAGAACGGTAAGTTCTCCACCTTCTTGACGACACCCACCACCGTCAGGTTTTGGTCCATACCCGGGATGGTAGTATTCAGAAACAGATCCAGCTCACTGGCGTAGAGATTAACCTTGGATCCCACATCCCAGATGACACCATACGGAGCGTCGGGAGCGAATCTATTTCGGGGGACAAACCATGACTCCTGAAGGAGTACCTCGTTTGGTGCAGTAGGTAGCCTGCCCCTGACCAACTGAGTACTCAAGTACTCCTTCCAGCTCTCGGAGATCACTGCGATTTCGTGGGGATCGGGGAAGTTGAAGTCAATGGTCTCATTGTTGAACTCGAAGTGGATCTCCGTCTTGGAAAAGAGCGGAAAGATAGTTGTCGTGGACATCCTGTACCCCAGAGCCTGCAGACCATAATTCTGCATAGAATTTCGGGAGAGTTGTCCCGGGAGGATCATGTCCAGTTCTGAAAGTGTGTTGTTCTGGAATTCGTCAGAGAACCAGAGGTTCTGCCATTTGAAATCTGACTGCAAGCTGTTGCTGAGGGAGAGGTCATCAGCATCGTTCAGTGGGTTCTGGGCTTCGAAGGTAAGCATTAGATTGCTCTGGTGACTGGCAATTCCCGTGAAAAGACTCATGAGTAATAATGCAGGTACAAAAAGCACCACGACAGAACGGATCAACCTCGATTTGTTTGTCATGAGGTATATCTTCGAGATCTTCCACTGCTGGATACTTGACTGTAGCCTCGATCTACCATGGATAAGTTCTGGTTTGCTCTTCTCCAAGTCATCCAACTCGCTGGGGATGGCTAGACGCCCCTTACGCCATTGATAGTAACTAATGTACGTAAGAGCAAGGAGAAGAACCCCAATTATCGGGACGAGATAAATGAGAGGATCGGTCTCCTCCTCGACGGTAACGTCCGTTTCAAGGACAAGATTGACGAACGAAGGAGTAAACTCAGGAATCTCGAATTCTGTGACAAGGTAGACTTCACCAACCGTAGAGTTTAGAATTCCATATTCATTCAACGTAGGCTTTGGTGTAGAATACCGTGTAGCTATTCCAACTATCTGGTCGGCGAAAGGGTCAGCGCTGTAGAGGAACAGATCTGCGGCAAGAGCGTTCTCGATGAATCGGTACTTGATGAGTGTGCCGTTCTTCTCGACATATGTGTATCGGTCAATTGAGAAGGATATTGTATCCTGCGCATACTGGATTCCGAGGAAGAAGATACGCACCGTGTCTCCCGTAGAATAGATCGAAGGGAAGAATGAGAGAAAGAAGGGGTTGGGATCCTGTCCCTCAAATAGATCAACTGCCGTCCCGTTCTTCCACTGCGTGAGCATGTTGAAATCATTATTAAAGTTAGACAAGAAAGTGTAGAGCCTCCCGCTGTCGGTCGCCACGAGCTTGGGGGCAAATGCATCTACAAGGATTTTACGTAGAAAAGCTATGGAAGATCCAGCCTTCACATTTATCCAGTCAAGGTACGCCCACCGCGTATAGTTTCCACCCTCGTCCTTAATCACAACGAGGTCGTCTTCCCCTTGGGTCTTCCTCACACCCGCGAGGAAGTATCGAGATCCGTTGGCGTAGACCACATCAAATATGGTGTTCGTGATATTGGGCAGGATTCCTACAGTAAAGGAGGGGAAGTCCATGTACCCCACAGTATAGGATGTCCCGCCTCCTGTGAGCTCAAGGGTTATTAAATAATTTCCAGTCAGGTTAACTGCAGGCAGGTAGTACTCTATACTCCCGGAAGGCGTAGTTACCGGTCCTATTATGTCCCCGGTCACAATTAGCGAGTTGGTGTAGTTGATCGAATAGGTCGTGAGCTCCCCATCCCATGAGAACAGCTTGAGTTTGGTTCCAAAGTCCGATGGCTTGAGGAAGATGTTACTGACTGTGCCATTCGGGAATTCGAGGAATTGCTGCTGGGAGAATACGGCGTAGTAAGTTAGGTCGAATGGATGCTTGTCCAGCTGGTAGAAGTAGGTCTTCCCTTCTGGAGTTACAACTGAGTAGTACAGTATCATGAAGCGCTCGTCGTCACCATCGATGTCGGGCTCAATGTAGTAATACCATGCGTGGATATTCCCTTTACTATCCTGTTTGCTCCCTGCTGGAAGAACGCTTGGAAAGTCCTCGCCCTCCTCCATTAAGAGAAACGAGAGAGGTGCGGAGGTGGGAGTAGAGCCCTGTCCCTGCACGACAAGTAATGAAAAAAGAACTACCAGTGAGAATATCCGCAAGTATTTCACATGGGTTGAATCGATCGAATCTATAAAAATATAGCCAATTCTGTGAATTTTAACGATAAGATTTCTGGAACCGAGCTCGAGCTCCGCGTCCACCGGCCTTCTTCATCTCACGCCTTCTGACGTCACCTGAGATCATGGTCTTGTCATACTCGTTGAAGATTGCCTCAACCTGTGTGTTGTTCTTGTAGTACTTCACAAGGGCTCTCGCGATCCCCATCCTGATAGCCTCTGCCTGTGAGACAGGACCACCACCGTGAACCTTTACAGTAATGTTGAGGTTGTTCTTGTAGATGTCACCGATCAATGTGAGAGGCTCCATAATTCTTGTCTTGTTGTGACCGTTCTCGAGTGTATCAAGGGTCATTCCGTTAATTCTGATCAGAGGGTTCTTCTTGTCTTCTACGAGCTTCACCCTAGCGACCGCGGTCTTTCTCTTTCCAGAGGTAAGTATTACTTGGTTCTTCTTTGCCATATTTATCACCCTAATAGTTCTGGTCTAGACCGTGTCTCCATCCCAGTGTCCTACCGAGCTCGGCAAGTGTCATGTACCTGTTCTTGAAGGAGTACCTTGCCTTCTCTACGGTCTCAAATTCGGTGTTCTCATACATCTCAGGGACTCCCATGAAGACCTTGAGCCTCTTGTAGGCCTCCCTACCTGATGTAGTCTTATAAGGGAGCATCCCTCTTACAGTCCTCCTGAGGATCCCATCGGGGAACCTAGGGAAGAAAGGACCTCTCCGGGGATTGGTCAGTACTTTCCTCGCTCTGAGCTGGAGGTACTTTTTGGTTGTGGCGGAGGGGTTACCTGATACGATTGCCTTCTCCGCGTTGACAATCACGACGTTCTTTCCACCGAGGAGGAGGGGGACGACGTGGGAACTAATCCTTCCCATGACAAGATCTGTAGCGTCAAAATAATATGTGTCCTGCATTTCAATATCCTCCTAAACGATTATCCTCACATTCGACCCCTTGGGGTTTTCCTTGACGAGGTCGAGGATGGTCATGACCTTTCCTTTGCCATCGACTATCTTCTTCCTAGCAGTCTCGCTGAATGAGACCGCTGCAATGTTCGTTCCTTTCGAGATCTCACCAGCGGCAAGGACCTTGCCGGGAACAATGATAGATTCGCCCTCCTTGGCGTACCTATTGATCTTCGAGAGGTTCACTACAACCCTCTGACGGGAGGGTTTGCTCAGTATGTCTGCTATTCGTCGCCAAACAGGGGCGTCGTTCTTCGTCGACTGTCTCTTAAGTTCCCTGATAAGGCTCGCAACGACCGGATTGTTGGGTTTCCGATATTTATTTCTTTGCACGTTACTTCACCAATCTCCGGATTCCGGAGTGTTCAAGTAGTTCGTCAGAGCTGAGTATTAAATAGATTGGGTTAAAGAGCGCGGGTCACAGGTTGCCTCAGATAAAGATTTCTAGTTATTTTAGCCGTTCGGCCACGATCTCTATGAGATCCAGTACCTCGAGCTTATTATTGGTGTTCTTCATTCCGTCCTCGAGCATGATCGTACAGAATGGACAGCTCACACCAAGATATTCGGCACCCGTGTCTGCAGCCATCTGTGCCCGCGTGTTATTGATCTCAGTACCACCCTCTACCTCCAGTTCATACCAAACACGTCCACCTCCAGCTCCACAACACATGGATGCTTCATGGTTCATAGCCATCTCCTTCACTTCGATGCCAACCATAGACAGGATCTCCCTAGGTGGTGTGTACAACCCGTTGTGCCTACCAAGATAACAGCTGTCGTGGTAAGTGAGGTTGAGAGGTTTGTTCTTGTCAACCTTCAGCTTCCCGTCCCTGAGGAGCTGAGCGACATACTCACTGGCATGGATGACCTTGTAGTGCCCACCGAAGTCCGGGAACTCGTTGGCCAAGGTGTTGTAGCAGTGTGGACAGAAGGTGATGATCTCCTTCACCTTGTACTCGTTTAGCAACTGGACGTTTGTGGTGATGAGCTCCTGAGCAAGGTACTCATTTCCCAGTCTACGAGCGGGATCACCGTTACATTTCTCCTCCTTCCCAAGGATTGCGAAATCGATGCCTGCGCTCTGCAGGATCTTGACTAGTGCAGTACTCACCTTCTTTGCTCGCTCATCGAACGACCCTGCACAGCCAACCCAGAATAGCGTGTCTGTGTCCGGATTGTCCTTCATGTGCTTCACACCGAGATTCTCTGCCCAGAGATCACGGTCGGATTTCCCGATTCCCCACGGGTTGAAGTTCACCTCAAGATTGTTGAACATCTTGTTCAGTCCCGCTGGGAATTCACTCTCCATCATAACCTCGTTCCTCCTCATGTCGACAATCTTGTCGATGTGATCGATGAAGACGGGACAGGCGGTAGTGCAAGCATTGCAAGTGGTACATGCCCAGAGAGTGTCCCTCGAAATGACATCACCGATAAGAGACTTCTCCGGTTGGGCTTCGGGATCCTTGATCCTCATGGTCAAGGTCTCGAGCACATGCTCCCTGATGTCCAAGATGAGGGCCTTGGGGGAGAGGGGCTGTCCGTTGAGGTATGCAGGGCAAACCTCCTGGCATCTACCGCAACCCGTGCATGAGTATCCGTCAAGGTACTGCTTCCATGTGAGGTCGTCGACACTTGCAACACCGTACTGCTCGATGCTCTCGTCCTCGAAGTCGATAGGTTTTAGTCTACCACTGGGCTTGAGGTTGGAGAAGAAGACGTTAAATGGTGCTGAAATAATGTGGAAATGTTTCGACGGGAACCACCGGGGAACTGCTGTCTGTGTCCCCACTATGTAGAGCAGGAATAACCAGACTGAAGCTGCATGGAGCCACCAGAGGATCTCGAATACGAGGGGGAGAGAGGCTTTGGGCCAAATCCCAGATATTGCCTTGGCTATAAATGGTCCCATGGTCGCATTCGGATGTTCGATCTGCCAAGGGTGTATACCCTCAGCAAGCTCTACTGATTCAAGAAGGTTCGATAGGATGATATGGATGCCAACAACAAACAGGATGATGTACATATCAAGTTTTAGACCCTTTCCGCCACCTTCTAACCTGATAGAGGGAAGCTGTCTCCTGATGAGTGCTACGATGATAGCGATGATGACACCGACACTCAGTATGTCCTCAATCATGAGCATGAAGTCGTAGGCTACACCAAGAAAAGCAAGGGAGAATCCAGGGATAATAGCCCTTGCAAAGACCTCCATTGCTACTGCAGTGACAAAGATGAAACCGTAAAAGATCACAAAGTGCCCAATACCTGCAGGGTGCTTGAGGAGCTTGCTCTGTCCGAAGACACCTTTGAGCATTACCATGAACCTCTTCCCGTAGTCGGAGGTTCGCTCAGGATCGGGTTTACCCTTCCTCAGCAGGTCGTAGAGATGGTAGAGTGATCTGAAAATCAAAGCCAGAATGACAATGAGGGACAGTCCGAAGACTATCGCTCGTACCACATTAAAATCAGTAGTCATCATTCGCAGATTGAAGGTATTATTCAAAATGTTTATTGAAATTCAGCGGTAAATTGTGCTATTTCGGTGAAGTAGTCCTCGTTATTCTTAGATATGACCCCTCAGTCTCCACAGACAAAATCCCACCAAAAATCTCCGAGATCACACTCAGGTTAGCGTGAACGTGTGGGGTGTCATGAATAAGTAGGGTGCTCCCAACTGGCGAAAAGACCAAGGGAACCAGTAACTGATCGGACAGATGCTCGTCCATGGGTTGTTCTCTATCCCGGATAGTCTGTACCAAGAGAGAGCCAATTTTCTCCGAACTGAGACCCTTTTGTCCAATTACACTTGCACCAAACGGTGGGTCACCTTTGGCAACGAGTGTCGCAGCAACCCCGGGAGGACAGCTACTGTAGAGCTCCTTCATCTCGATATCTCTCCCTAGACCAGACCCTATGGACCGCCTGATTCTTTCCGGGATACCGAGTGATCTAAGAGACTCAGAGAGACTGACATAGAGCTGAAGATCCTCGCGAGCCTGCGATGTCCCAATATCCAAAGGTTCCGAAGGACTATTTCGCTTCGATACCTGAACTGTAAGTTCTGCTCCTCCTTTGGGAAAGAATCCTAATTTTTTCACCTCAAATATGAGCTTGAGTCCGAATTTCTCAAGCACAAGCGAGGTCACGTGTTGCAGATACTCAAGTGTCGGGGCCCAGTTTGTGTGAGTGCCCCCACCATGGAAGGAGACAGTAAGGTCTTTTCCACCCGCAGAGACGTAGTTTATGAGAGATTGTACAATAAGTGGGATCGAGGCTGCTGTTTCCACCTTCACAGTGAGGTTGTCCTCTCCCTGACTGCCTGCTTTGAACGTAACGCGTTGTGAGCCAATTTTTCCACCCTCAAGAGTCCCTCCCGTTAAGTCTGCGAGAATCCGAAGACCTAGAAGGTGCTGGAGTCTCAACCCAGGTTTCTTCCGATTGGCTCTGATGTTGAATACCTCGATGGAGTCTCCTCTTGCTGCCGCCATAGGTACAGCTACCCGGAGAATTGATCCGCCTCCTTCGTGTACAGATCCATCTATGGAAATTTTCACAGTGTGTAAATTATATATCGGAACTTAAAACTTTAGAACTCGACTACTCCGTCCTCAACGGTGTCGGAGAGGAACTTGAAGAGCGGAATTCCACAGAGGAAGAAAAGAAGAACAAATGATGCAAGCTTGATGTAGAAGACCCGTGTTAGGACCTTTTCTACTGTCTCACCTTGATCAATATAAAATTCATATACTCTTGTAGAGTAGTCCTGTAACAACTGAAATATAAATATCCCTGGTATCGAGAAGAGCGCGAAGAAGAGCGCATTCTTTATTGAAGTGAAGATTCCTGCCATGGTATGACCTCTTTACAACGAAGATGATTTCTACGTTTTTAAGGTTTAATGATTGACATGAGAGAATTGACCGAGATTTTTTCTAAAAAATCTAATAGGCGACATTGTAGATGAACTAGTGAGCATCGGTCTTCTGGATGAACTTTTCGACCTTATTGTTCGCTCGGATCCCGACAATCCGATCTTGGCTATTGTAGACATCCATTCATGTGCAACCTTGATAGATGGTCTAGTGACAGAGTTGAAGATCCCGAGCAGCAATATAAGCCACCTCCCTGCATTGATTTCTGAATTTGGCCAATTGGAGGTTCTAAACATGTCCAACAACACTCTTGTAGAGCTTCCAGATGAGATCACCTACCTTCAGAGACTGAGAATCCTCGACCTAGGGATGAACCGGTTGGAGTGGCTCCCAGAAGATATAGGAGACCTTGTAAATCTCCACTACCTTGACCTGAGGTGGAACAGGTTGAAAACACTTCCTACCTCCATCTTCAAGCTCACGAATCTGGAGTACCTCGACCTCTTCTTCAACGGCCTGAGTAGGTTGTCCCCAAAGGTATCAGGCCTGACCTCCCTCCGAGAGCTCAATTTAGAGCAAAACCTCCTCACACAGATACCTGAGGAGGTGTTTCACCTCCCAAATCTGAAGAGGCTTAACCTGAGGAAGAACTCCCTGAGGAACTTACCTGAGGCGATTATGAATAGTTCGCTTGAATTTCTTGACCTGACAGAGAATCACGGACTGGTTGTGGAAAATGAGCAACTGGAGTATCTTCGGGCTATCGACTGCGAGGTCCTGATTTAATCAGACATATTCAAAGTGCTATTTTTCGCAATTCATAAATAGGAATGCTTCATTGGAATGTTAGCTGGGAATATCCATGGATGTCGAAAAATTAGAAGTTGAGGGAAATGAGGATTTTGAGGCTAAGTTCATCATAAAGGACACTACGCCCGCATACGCCAACACAATCAGGAGGATAATGCTTCTTGATGTACCATCCCTCGCGATCCAGAAAGTGATTGTCAGAGAGAACAACACCGCAATGTTCGATGAATATATCGCACACAGACTGGCCCTGATCCCGATCTGGAGTGACATCGATTACATCGAGACAACCGATAGCTGCGAGTTCTGTGGTGGTGAGTCCCCCGATGGCTGCTCCCACTGTACTGTCGAGCTCGCTCTGAGGGTGGAGACAGATAAGAACACCACGAGAATGGTCATGAGCAAAGAGATCATTTCGAGGGACTCCGAGTATTACCCAATCCATGAAGACATCCCCATCATTAAAATGGGAGGAGATCAGAGACTGGAGCTAGACGCTATAGCCAGATTCGGTAGGGGTAGGGAGCATGCGAAATTCTGTCCAGTTGGCACCATTGGTTACCAGTACTACCCTTCGATCAAGCTCAAAGACAAGAAGAAGAAGAATATGGAAGGGATCGTTGAGACATGTCCAAGAGGTGTCTTTGAGATCAAGGGAGACAAAGTTGAGATCGTGGATGAAATGCGTTGTAATCTGTGCAACCTCTGCGTGAAGGAATATCCGGGCAAAGTTGAGGTAGAGGGAGACAGTAGCAGGATAATATTCCAAGCAGTATCAACAGGTGTTCTCTATATCGAGGATATTGTGCTCTCAGCAACAGACATACTCGACCGAAAAGCTGACGACTTCCTCACTACGATACAAGAAGCACTGGACAATCTCGAGTAGCTGGGAGACAGACATTGGTTCCAGCAAAAGGGATTAATAACCACTCTTTACTATCTGGATTCATGACAGAACTAATCTACTACGACGACCCGTATATCCGAGAGATGGAGACAAGGGTCATGGAAGTCCTTGATGATGGGATCGTTCTTGACAGCACGATTGTGTTCGGGAGATCGTGTGGAGTCAAACCAGACGAGGCAACCTTTACCACCAAGAGTGGGACCTATACCATCACAGATCGTAGAGAAGAGAGTGGGCAAATCATCCACATACTCGAAGAAGGTCGCCCTAGGGTAGGGGAGAAAGGGATATTGAGAATCGACTGGGCTCGTAGGTTCTCTATGATGAAATTGCACACTACTCTACACATCCTTTCTTCAGTAGTTCTTGAGAAATTCAACGTTCTCGTCACTGGGTCTGACATCACGCCAGAGAAGGCGAAGATCGACTTCGACATGGATCGTAACTTCACAAAGGAGGAGCTCCAACTCATCGAGGATGAGATCAACCGAATTATTAAGGAGGATCACCGTACGACATCTGGAGTCATCTCACCCGAAGAAGCTGAGAAGATACCAGGTTTCATTCGGTCGAAGAGTGGGAAGCTCCCACAGGGTCTCAAGGAGCTGAGATACACTAAGATCGAAGATGTCGATATGCAAGCGGACGGCGGCATACATGTAAGGTCTACTTCCGAGATCGGGGGGGTGAAAATCGTGAAGCAGAAGAACAAAGGGAGGGGGAGAAGAAGGCTGGAGATAGTTCTTACTTAATTACCAGTTCATAATGATGAGAGAGCACTGAAATTGTCCAATTTTCCCAATTCACATACGTACTGAAAATTCCGCGAGCGGAATATTTATATTCGATGGAGACTAATGTATATTTAGTATAATACAAAGTTTATAATAGCAGGTGAAGGCAATGAGTTTCGGACAAGGATTACCATTCGACAAGATATTTGAGATGATCAGGGAGCAGATGAGAAAGGCTGGTCTGGACCTCACTGATGAGCAGTTCCAGCAGGCACTCGCTGACTTCGAGAGATTCAGTAAACAGCTTGACCAACAGTTCGGAGGATTGCCCATGTCAGGCATATTTTCAACAAGAATAGAGGTCGGGCCTGATGGCACACCCAAGTTTAGCTTTAACTTTGGGAATGAGATGCAGGGAACAGGACCACATCTGCACATGAACCAAGACGGGTACATCGAACCATACGTTGAGGTCATGAACTACGATGACCAGACACTTGTAATTGTAGAGATGCCAGACGCTCTCGATGACACGGTGAAGGTAACCAAAGAGGGTAATGCCCTTGAGATCTTCGCAGTCTCACCAGCTGGTGAGTTCAGAAAGGTCTTGGATATCACGACCCTTAAGAAGAAGAAACTCAGGAGCCACTCATACAAGAATGGCGTCCTAGAGATCGTGTTCACCTGATGACAAGATCAGAACTAAATGCCTTATTTCATATCACAGAGTGATCAACTGACTCTCTGCTCATCATCTCTTGTCGAGTGTACGTTGGATCGACAGGATATAATACATTCGTTCAGTCCGATGTCCTGAAGACTTATTGCCCTGTGGGATACTGACTAGATGTGGCCAAGGTCTACACCTCGGGAGTTATCTTCTTCCTCCTGCTGTCATTCCTGCGGGGAGTTTTCAGCTCCCTTGTAGGGCATGTGCTCCCTCTGTACGGGGTGGTGGGGACGCTCTTGCTCCTTGCCACCCCAGTTATTTTCCCGAGCGTCGACTACATAGGGAAGAGGTGGAGGATCACAACTAGAGGACAGTCACCTGAGCTAACTCCTAACCAGTCACTTGTCCTAAACATCCTCCTAATAGTTCTCTGGGGAGTTGCTATGATAATTGAAGGAACTGCCCTCGTCTTCTGGTTCTCAATACTTGGAATCGGAGCAGTACTCGTCCACCTGAAAGAGATGGACCCAAGAGGCTGGACTATTGCGGTGCTTCTCGACCTACTTGTCAGGTTCGCCAACGGGGGGCAGGAGCCGATCTTCCAACTGAACACTGCAAGTCTACCTTCAGTCTACATATTCGTACTCCTCCTAATGGTCATGTGGGAGGCCCGTGAGAATGATCAAAGGGGACCGCATCTCAATCCCATAGTATCTTTGCAACTTATGTTCGCCTATATGTTAGTCCCAGCCAATAATGGAATACTTCTTCCTCTGGGGGGATGGGCACCTATTACGCACATGATAATTGTCATATTTTCCACAATGATCATTTCCAAGATATCCATCGAACCGAAATATCAGATGGTCTTTGTACCTCTGATCTTGTTTATGTACCGATGGAATATTCTATGGGGGATATTGCTCATCCCATTCCTTATTACACTTCCCCCTGGATCATCGAATATTCAAAAAGTAATTGGAGGATATATACTTCTCCTCCTCTCCATCTTATCTGTATTTCTCACTGAGCAGATATGGATACTTGCAGTAGTCATCTTCCTATCTGGAATTCACATTCCGAAGAGAGTGCCGTCAACAACATTACATATCAAGATTCCAAGGAATGGGTATAGGATCTTCATCAGTCTTGCCTTGGTCTCACTTCTTTTGAATCCAATCCTTGTCAGTCCAGACATCCCGAGAGATCGAGCAGGGCTAGTCGTGCTCGACTACAACCTCCACTTTGGTCTGACCAGCGCGGGAAGGGACAGTTTCCAAGACCTTGTCGAACTTGTGAGGAAGGAGAATCCAGATGTCATCACTCTACAAGAGGTTGTGGTAAACTCTCCCCTGAATGGATTTAGAAATATGTACATTGACCTGTCCGAAGGGCTAAAACAGATGGGCTTCTGGTTCTCTGCAATATCAGACGGAAGCTACACAACGAGGAATGCCATCTTCTCTAAATATCCCATCGTTGAATCAACGACAATTCTAATAGAGCCAGTAGTCCAGTACCAACGCTCAGCTGTTCTCGCAAGTATTATGATTAATGGAAAACCAGTGATCACAGTCTCCACACACCTCACCAACATAGGACCATCCTCAGGGACAACCGATAGGCTTCGACAGGTGGATATGCTTGTAAAGAAGACAAGAGAATTTGCCAGTGGTGTACCAGTAATCGTGGCAGGTGATTTCAATGCAGTCCCAGAATCACCGGAGTACGATAGGATCACCACGTTCTTCACTGACACATGGATGGTCAATGGGACTGAGGGTCCAACATCCCCTGCGGACTTTCCGAGAAAACGGATCGACTACATCTTTAGCACAGGTCTTGAACTCGACAGCTGCTACACAATAGCCACCCTTATCTCGGACCACCTTCCGTTGATATGCACATTCGAAGAGTGACGGAGGAAACCTAAGGTCTAAGCACCCAATCAATACCCCGCTGTATCAACTGTAGGGGAGTTCCAGTGAATAATACCCAGATCGCGTCCAGAGCTATGCTGAAGGCAAAGATGAGAATTAATGAAGCAGAACCAACCGTGATCCACCTAAGTGTCTTCTCGGAGGCGAGTTTCTCGGAGACAAGGAGCATGAAATTCAGTAGAAAGACCCACAGCCATATCCCGAGGATGAAGAGCATGGTGACGACCCCCCTG
>WAMJ01000094.1 GCA_015522385.1 Candidatus Heimdallarchaeota archaeon | reverse complement strand
TATCTCCTCTTTCCCGTCCTCAATAATTGTCAGACCAGCAGAATTGATCCTATTGGATATAGTTTCGTTGTTTGTGATGAGGGTCACATCGAGACCTGCCTGCAGGAATCTACCCGCAAGGATCCCCCCGATACCCCCTATCCCTTCAATGAGTATTTTCATTGTCATTAATTGTACCAAACACAATAGGTTCTTAATTTTAGACCCACATGTTGGTAAAAATAACCATTCAGAAACCTTGTAAATATTTTTCCTATATATACACCCAAATGTATTTAAAACCCATAGAACCGAACGTAAAAATCCGTACTGAAAAGATATCACACGGACAGGGACAAATCAAAAAATTGTTTAACGTACAGAATGATTCCTTCCTAAAATAGAAGAACAAAGCATTTAACAACTCTCTAGTCAAGTCCAGAATGTGAAATCGTTTACAAAATTCACAAGATCGTACAAATCTATGGCAGTTCTTGCGATTCTGCTAACTTCAGGTCTGATAATCGCATCGACTGCTTCTGCAGATACACCAGTTGTGTTGATCCCCGGGTGGCAGGGAGACGGATCTATCTTCAAAAAGATGATTCCTGTCCTTGAATCACAGGGCATGACGGTGATAGACTTTGACGACTACAAATCTGGAACTCAGGCAATTTCATACGATGCATCCGCGTATCCAGGAAATCTTGATATTCCAGCCCTCGCGAATCAGGTCGAGGAGATGATAAAGGCCAAGACTGCTCCCGGATCTGCCATCAACATTGTGGCTCACTCCATGGGTGGTCTGATCAGCAGGTACCTTATTGAGAAGGGTCCATCAGATCCCAACATCGACGACAACTGGGCGAGTAGGGTAGGCACACTCATGATGCTTGGAACACCGAACCACGGTACATGGGAGGCATACATTGGACAGCTGTCGCCCTTATTTGGAGACTGGTCTGCATCCGCAGCTCAGATGAAACCTGGTAGCTCATTCCTCAACTCCCTCGGTTACTCCGAGCCCTCGGGTGAGAACTACGTTACAGTTGGAGGAGATCCATGGTACCTCCCTGGATTTGATGGAGTTGTGCCCACTGATTCTCCAAAATTGAATGGCGCCGTTCACTATGTATTGAACGCACACCACAGTGAACTTGCAACCCTCCCTAACGCCATTGACCTTGTCCTTGAGACCTTGGGTTACAACCCTGCCAACCAAGGAGAGGGTCTTCCACTCGTTGGAAATGCATTCATCAGATTGGAGTACTTCAGGATGGAGGGTGATCATGAGTGGGGAACCGAGGAGTACTATATGGATGTTTATGTTGACTTGGACGGTGGAAATGATAATTACCAATTTGTGAGTACATTAAACTACAATAGAGACGGACCGTTCACGTACAACCCCGGAAACTCAGGTCCTAATACGGGAATATTTGCACTACCGGGAACCTCTCCAAGGATGGATATTAAGATTGTTCTCAGGGAGGACAATGATATGGTGAACACATTCTGGTACAGGGATGTGATGTTCTCCGAAGATGTCGACGGAGTAGACTACTACAGCGATACAGCTGCCGATTCCGGAGGTGGTACAAACGAGATCAGGGTCAGCGTGAATGGAATGACCTCTGACATCGGTCAGACAGTGGACGTGAAGGTTGTCCCCACAATGGTCAGGGTTGACTACGATGGTGACGACTTTAGCCAAGGTGAGAACTATATCAGAAGCAAGATCGGCAAAACTGGTTATGAGATCTCCTACGGTGAATGGACATACTGGAATGGTGAAGACACATACTACATCTATGACACCTACAGACAAGGATCTGGGAGTGATGCAGTACTCTACTCTGGAAGGATGATCAAGACAGATCAACTCCACGTACAATTCCAACTATGGGATGATGACGGAGGTTGGTCCTCGGATGACCTGCTAACAACCTACAACGCGTATTTCACCGCGGAAAGTGCAGGAGGCTCATACTATGCCGACTCTGGTGCAGCAGCATGGTGGTATACCATCACAGTGACGTGATTTCTCTACCAATTGACACAATGGGTATATAATTGGGCTATTTACCTTAATAAATTAACTAAGAACTACTAGTTTCCAAACTCGATTGAATTGATCCACTTCTCTCCAAGATTATAGATAATCTGACTAATTTCCCCATGTGAATTCATCCCAATGACCACCATGTTTTCAACCTTCTTCCTGAAATCCTTGACTGCATCTTTCGCTGCAGAGACACTATTAACCTTACCGAGTTGAGCTTGGGTATCTCTCCAGTACTGCATGAACTCGGTTAAATACATCTCGTGACCCGTTGTTTGAATATTGTGCTTCTCGATGAATTCCAAAATTTCATTTCCTAGATCATGTCCTATAAGTTTTCGAAAATCACGATCGATCTTCTCCCCACTCCCTTTTGATCCCCTTCTACCAGAGACCATAGCAGCTACAAGGAATGATCCTAGAAAACCAACGACAAAGGAGACAATGGAGGAGAAGATCAGGAGAGACGTTGCATCGACTGCCATATCATTTACCTCCTACTTTCCGGCCAAATACTGTACCAAGCATGATACCAGATGCCAATGAGACTGATACCGATATTGCGAAGAGCAGAGGGAAATTTCCGCCAGTGGTATCGGAGATCTGAACCTGACCCAGCAACGGAACCTACAATACATAAATTGATAAATGCAAACTTAAGACTACAATCTATGAAAACGCACTGGGATAGGGTTTATGAAGGAAAGGATATCACAAAATTAGGATGGTATCAAGAGAAACCACAACCTAGTATCGATTTGATTGGATCCCTCAATCTCAATAAAAACAGCCGCATATTCATAGCTGGAGCAGGAGCGACAACACTTGTGGATCATCTTCTTCAGGAAGGATACAGATCCATAACTGCATGCGATATATCAAAGAGGGCCCTTGACCACCTCAGAGCAAGGGTCGGAGAGGACAATGTGAGCTATATTGTCGACGACCTCACCAGTATGAATCACACGGTGGGTGACATCGACCTCTGGCACGACCGAGCAGTTCTTCACTTCCTCACAGAGGAGGAGGGAAGGAGGGCATACTGGGAACACATGGACAACGCAGTCAAGAGCGGGGGATACGTGATCATCGCGGCCTTTTCTACCAAAGGAGCGAAGAAGTGCAGTGGGTTAGATGTACATCAGTACAATCAGGACATGCTGGTAGAATTCATGGGTGAGGGCTATGAGCTCCTCAAGGCATTCGACCACCTGTACACAATGCCAAGCGGGGACAAACGCCCGTATGTGTACACACTATTCAGAAAGAGATAGATTATCAGATCTGCGGAATACTAGAGTTTCTATTCTCCACCTCCTAGTACGAATTGTTGACAGTCAATGCAGACTTACATACGCACTCTGTATTCGCAGGTGGGACGGGATCAGGAACCATCCAGAAGAAGCTTACGGAGATGAGGGGAAGATTCATCGAGACCCAGGTCATCTCCCAGATGAAAGGTGTGAATCTACTCGGGACGGGAGACGTTCAGTTCGAGCCCTACCTTGATTTTCTTGAGGAAAATCTGGTCGAGCAGGAGGAGGGACTGTTCACCTTTGAGGTAAACGAGAATGATCTATCGAATTTCCTGTCAAAGAAAGGGTTTTCCTTTGAGGTTCAGGAAGATCTGAGATATGTCTTACAGACTGAATTGATCTTCACGACAGCAGTTGGAAAGCGCAGGAAAAAAGCCCATGTCGTCATGCTCTTTCCCTCATTCGAGAGTGTCAGATCCCTGAATACCCTCCTCGACTTGTGGGGAGTCTCTCGACAGAAAATGGCACGACCATTCGTAGTATGTGACAGTGCCGAGCAGGTCGGCGATAGGGTTAATTCCATCATGGACATAGACCCCCACGTAGAGGTCATCCCTGCCCATGTTATGACTCCTGAAGGAGTGTACGGAGGGGATTTACAAATCGATTTTCTCGACCAGTTCTTTGGGGATTCAGCTGACAGGATCAGGATCGTGGAGACAGGTCTAAGTGCTGACCCTGCTATCTTGGGAATGGTCCCGGAATTGGATAACCGGATACTTATTTCGAATGCGGACGCCCACTCCTCTGCCCTCAACAGACTGGGCAGGGAGTTTACTAGTGTGAATCTCGGCAGATTTGACTACCGCTCGTTTATCGATGCCTTAAGAGACGGCAATGTTTCAAAGACTGCTGAATTCCACCCTACAGAGGGAAGGTATTTCCTCACCGGTCACAGGGATAACCGTAAGAAGCCCTTTCTTCACGGTAAAGGTCAGTATTGTTACTATTCCTATAGACACTTACCTGAGGATCGGATCTGCCCCGTGTGCAAGAAACCACTTACTATAGGTGTGCTGCAGAGAGCATATGAGCTTACTGAGGCACAGGGTGCAGACAGACGCTTTGGTGAGGGCCCAAAACGACCCTACATCACTATGATCCCGCTGATAGAGATCCTTGGATTCGTGAGAGGAATAAAGACTCTCAGCTCCAAGAAGCTCCTGAGGGAGTACACGGGAATTGTGTCCAACATAGGTAGTGAGAGTAGGATCTGGATGGAGGACAATCTGGATCTAGGAGAGATTGACCCAGAGGTATCAGGTGCAATAGTGGAGGTGAAGAAGGGAAATTTCTGCTTCTCACCTCCTGGGTTCGATGGTACCTATGGTAGACTGGTAATCGGAGAAACCTACGACTTCGAAGATCTTAAGGTCGAAGAAATCTAAGGAAAATACCAGAGAGCTAGTTCTTCTTGAACATATTCTTGAGCACGAAGTATGCCATCTTTGGATTAGCGAGTAGTCTTCTTCGAAGGTAGGCAGTGGCATCACCTTTGTCAATAGCGAACGGAACGTATAGTCTGACGGTATTGCCAGCCTCAACGAGTTCTCTCTGTATTTTGTCCATTGGAACTCCAAGGAGTTGTTGAAATTCAAAATTTTTCTTGTCATAACCCTTTTCCTTTGTGATTTCCCAAAACTTTCTGATGTATTCTACATCGTGTGTTGCGTACTCTACGTAGTGACCATGATCTGCCAGCTTCTGTGCGTACTCCAACAATTTCTCTTTCATATCCGGTTTCTTCGTGTAAGCAATCTCGGGGGGTTCAATGTATATCCCTATGCAGGTCCTGATCCTCGTTTTTACGCCTTCTTGGATAATCTGGTCGATGTCCTGCTCTGTCCTGAATAGCCGTGACTGAAGGACTGTACCAAATGTTGGATGCTTCCTGAGGAGCTCTTTGTAGAGTTCAAGTGTGATGTCGGTGTAAGGATGATCCTCCATATCGAGGGTGACATTAATGCCTCTCTCATCGGCGTAAGACACCAGACGCTCAATTGACTTCCTCGCAAGGTTGAGGTCGAAAAGCAACCCGAATGCAGAGAGCTTGATGGAAATGGTGACATGGTCTTTCCGATCCCCTATCATATCGATGACTTTCATGTAGGTCTGAACATTCCTCTCTACTTCGTCTGGAGTTTTGACGAACTCACCTAGTAGGTCGACCGTGGAACAGATACCTCTACTCCATAGCTCATCAATTTTCACAAACGCGTTTTCTATACCGTATCCACCGACGTAATTCCGGGCGAAGTACCTAACCATTGGCCCAGGAAGTAGATCGATGAAAAATTTCTTGATCGAACCCACGTGTGATACAGGTTTCACACGTATAAAGAAATTTACTTGGTCTCGAATAATAACTGCTCAGAAGTCGAGTAAATTTCAAAGATTATTCATAGCCTTCGAGGGAACCGAAATCATCAACCATCCGCTCGTCTTTAACCTTCTTGAAAGCACGGATGAAATCGTCCATCAGTACAGAATCTCGATCATCCCGGATAGCAAACATTCCTGCTTCTATACAGATGTTCCTGATCTCCGCACCGGAGAAACCATCTGACAGTTTAATGAGTGTCTTCATATCGAACTCACTTTCTTCGAGGTTCATGTTCCTCAGATGGATCCTGAAGATCTCTTCCCTTCCTTCCTTGTCTGCAGGGGGGATCTCTATAAGTCGGTCGAACCGACCTGGGCGGAGAATAGCTGGGTCAAGAATATCAGGTCGATTGGTCGCACCAATCACTCTGACATCACCCCTGTTCTCGAAGCCGTCCATGCTTGACAGAAGTTGCATCAGAGTTCTCTGAACTTCCCTATCACCGCTGGTGGCGACCTCAAGTCTCTTAGATCCAATAGCGTCTAACTCATCTATGAAGAGGATTGAGGGTGAGTTCCTCAAGGCGAACTCAAAGACCTCACGGACGAGACGGGCACCTTCTCCGATGAACTTCTGTACGAGTTCCGAGGCGATGACACGTATGAAGGTAGCGTTCGTCTCATGAGCGACCGCTTTAGCCAGTAGTGTCTTACCCGTACCCGGAGGTCCGTGGAGGAGAACACCCTTGGGAGGAGTAATACCTATCTTCTCGAAGAGGTGTGGTTTGAGCAGGGGCAACTCTACGACCTCGCGCACCTGCTGAATAGCCTTGCTAAGTCCACCGATATCAGCGTAGGTCTCCTTCGGCTTGATCTCCACCTCCATTGCCTTGATAGATGGATCTTGAGGAGGATCGAGGACTTCAACAACTGCAAAGGTCCGCTGATTGAGGGCAACTCGTGCGTTGGGTTTGAGCTGCTCTTCGTCCACTTTCTTACTTACATTGACGATGAACTGTGGACCGCTGCTGGACTTTACCACTGCTCTGGAATCATCAATCATCTCGATCAAAGTACCTGCGAATAATGGTGGAGTTCGAAGACGGTTCAGTTCTCCTCGGATATTGTTGAGTTCTCTTTGGAGTCTCAGACGCTCCGACTCGACTACCTGCTTCTCCTTCTCGAGTCGTCTAGCCTGTCTTTCTAGGTGACGGGTGTAGCTCAGGAGATAGCTGGTGTCCTGTTCCTCAACTTCCACGTCTTGTCTCTGATCTTCATGTTCCGTAGGCATCTGGTAAATTAATTTACTGCAATGTTATTTATAATGTCTCGTAATCTATCAAATTTATTTTCCCTCAACTCTTTACCCAAAGGATAAAAAATCTAACTCTAGTCAGAAGTCTGTGAACTTTAAGGTCATGACCCTCAGTGGAAAGGATAAGAAGAAGTACCTCAAGAAAATTTCCACCCTTATCGACGGAGCAGAGGAGCTTTTCCACAAGAAATCTAATCTGAAAATCTATACCGGAGACGGAGTAAAGGTACTTGGTCTCGACGGTAAGGTGTTGTTCATTTTGATGAAAGACGACATCATTCCCAGCATACACTTACTGCGGAAGTACAAACCCAAGATGCCCTCGGTGACAGTGGACACTGGAGCAATACGCTTTGTGACCAACGGTGCGGATATCATGAGACCAGGTATCACGAAGATAGACGACGAGGTGGTCGAAGGAGCGTTGGTTCTTATTGTCGAGGAGACTAAAGGTTCACTACTCGGTATTGGGCGAGCACTTTACGACAAGGTAGACATGGAGCTGATGAAGAATGGGAAAGTAGTGAAGAACCTTCACTACCTCAAGGACTCCTACTGGAGCATGACTCTCTGAACTATAAAGAGAACAGCTTCCTGTCAAGCAGGATGTATACGGGTCATTTTCTCGTATCCTCACCTTTAAATTAGAAGCTTCCCATTAAACAGTTATATGGATTTACAGGCAGAGATAGATAAGCCGGGTGTTGTGATCAGCGACATAGCACTTGAGCAGATCCAGAACGTCATTGCAAATCAGGGACAGGGAAAGACCCTCTACCTGAGATTGTACGTCCAAGCAACTGGAGGAGCACTCTCTTTCGGTATGGCTCTGGACACTAAGAAGAACACCGATGACAAGTCGGAGGTTCACCCTAGCGGCATCGAGGTCGTCATAGACTCCATCAGCTTTCCTTACCTAAAAGGAGCCCAAGTATCCTTCACACAGGAGGGAGAGAAGGCAGGTTTCACCATCACCAGCCCCAATGCGGATCTCCTAGCATCTGCGGGAGCAGCATGTGGTAGTTGCTCTGGTGATGCAGGTTGCTGTGGTTAATCCATCATCTGACCAAGACTTATATCTTACTATCTCGATAGTTTTTTTGTGAGCTCAGACTACTTGATGACAATTGCCATTGTAGTAAGAATTATGGAGCTGATTGTGGCTACATACAACCTAATTAAGGTAACAGGAATTTACAGAAAAGAACGATCTCATGCAGTATTCCACGCTGTAGCGATCATAATGTCTATTATTTCTCTAGTTCTTGTACAGATCTTCCTACTCATTGTGAACCCTGCAGATGTGACACTAGGGTCGACAGACGCCATATTTGGAATACTTATCGGCACCCTGACCGTGTTCTTTATCGACCACTATGCGTACAATGAGATTAGTACCTACAGAACTGCGATACTATCATTTCTCGCAGCGATGAATATGACCCTTATCCTCATATTCACATCTCCCGAATTCCACCTACTCCTTACGGAGGTGGGATTGTTCTGGGTGGTTCTTGTCTTCTCTGGTATTGCATTGTTCTACTTCTACGTAACATTCTCCATAGTGAGTACATTGAGATCTGTGTCAAGGTACTACTCCAATGTACAGAAACAAGCCGTTAAATATCTCTACCTCTATATCCTCTTCTCCTTCGTGTTGATCACGATAACGTATATTACGGCTTATGCCTTCTTCCAAGATAAATCGGGGGCATTTCCCTCAACAGGACCTGTCCGCTTCTGGATGACGATAGTACCACCAGTTCTCTACACCATAGCTCTGGTCTTCTTCTACATGGGATATGCAAGATACGAATCTGGAGCAATGATCCACCCCAGACGGATCGAGAAATTCGTGGTGGTGAGCAACCACGGTCTGCCCATCTACGATTTGAATTTGGGATGGACTAGCGAGGTCGATGATACCCTCTTATCTGGAGCAATCACCGCAATAACTTCGGTACTCCGAGAGTCCACCAGCAACACAGGTAATCTAGAGTACCTCCAGATGGGAGGGAAATCAATGATCTTCGAGTCAAATGAACAGTCATTTGGGTTGATAATCACGGAGCACCCCACCCGGTATCTTAAGGACGCAATCGTCTCAATCATGGCTAGACTTAATGCCCTAGATTTGGAAGATTTTAACAATCTTTCTGACGAAGAGTATAGTAGGATCGATGATATAGTTAATTCCTACTTTGGTTATAAGTAACAACTCAAGAGCTAAAAGCAGTATAGATGGGTATACATATGGATTCAATTAAGGTTGCAGCTGTGCAGATTGCACCCGTATTCTTGAGAAGAGAAGCAACATGGGACAAACTGGAGAGGTTTATCAGGGAGGCCGCATCGAACGGGGCAAAACTCATAACTTGGGGAGAGACCCTAATTCCAGGATATCCTCAATGGTTGAGTCCTTCGGGAGGAGCGAGGTTTAACGACAGTAAACAGAAGAGGATTTATGCGAAGTACTGGGAGGAAGCAGTCGATATTGCTCCAAATGGTCAAAGCCAGTCAGGTATTATTCAAAGTATGTGTGCTCTGGCAGACGAACTGGAGGTCTTTCTCCTTGGGGGTCTTGTGGAACGGGAGAGCGGATCTGTATATGCTACAATCGTTACCATAGACGACAAAGGCAATCTGATTGGTCGCCATCGCAAGGTCAAGCCTACCTATGAAGAGAGACTTGTTTGGGCAGATGGTGATGCGGAGGGACTTATCACCCACGAATTTAAAGGGATGAGGTTGGGAAGCCTCAACTGCTGGGAGTCGTGGATTCCACACACGAGGATAGCCCTTCATGATCAGGGAGAGACACTACATGTGAGCTGTTGGCCCGGAAGCCTAGGATTAACCGAGCACATCTCAAAGTTCATGGCTCTCGAAGGGAGATCTTATGTAATCTCTGTATCCGGAATCTTGAGATCAGAGGACTTCGAGCACCTGAATGAAGATGAATTCCCCGTAAAGGACGTGATGATAGGGAAAGACTATTGGCAGAACGGTGGTTCTATGATCGTAAACCCAAGGGGTGAAATCATTGCTGGACCTCTAATCAATCAGGAGGGGATAATCTACGCGGACATTGACCCCATGATGGTGATAGAGGAAAGGCAGAACTTTGACTACAGTGGACACTATTCTCGCCCAGATATATTTCCCCGATACAAGAGAGATAAATAATTCCCATCCACAGGAAGTCAGTGATGTTCAAGAGCACCCGTGAGGGCGAGAGATTTTCTATTGAGGATGCCATTCTCAAGGGTCTGGCAGACGATGGAGGACTGTTCGTTCCCGAGGAATTCCCCAGTTTCACACCAGAGGATTTTGACGGACTGACGGAATATACCGACATAGCCTTGAAGTTCCTTGAACCATTTTTCAAGGGAAGTTCACTTAGTGATCATCTATCAGAAATAGTCTGTAATGCTTTCAACTTCAATATCCCCCTAGTTGATCTAGGGTCGGTCGAACTCCTTGACCTCACCATGGGTCCTACAAATGCGTTCAAAGATGTCGGGGCAAGATTCCTGGCGAGATGCTTGTCCAATATCAGAGGGGAGAAGACAATCTTGGTTGCGACATCAGGTGACACTGGCTCTGCGGTAGCATCAGCTTTTCACAATGTGGCTAATACCAGAGTTTTGATCCTCTTTCCGAAGGGAAAGATCTCCGAGATACAGGAGAAACAGCTCACGTGCTGGGATAACAACATCGTATCATTCAGGGTGGATGGAGATTTCGATGACTGCCAACGTATCGTTAAGGAGATCTTCATGGAGAACGAAGAGTTCAGCTCAGCCAACTCCATTAACATCGGAAGGCTCCTTCCCCAGTGCACCTACTACGCAGTCTCATCACTCCAGCATTTCAGGAAAACAGGGGAGAAGACCGACTACATCATACCCACGGGTAATATGGGAAATGCAATGGCATGTATCTGGGCTAAGGTCTCGGGTCTTCCTATTGGTAGGATAGCGATGGCCACCAATGCCAACCGTCCAATACCTGAGTTCTTCACAACCCTTGAATTTACCCCAAGGGCATCAATCGCTACACTTGCTAATGCGATGGACGTCGGCAATCCGAGTAACATGGAGAGGTTCTTGGATCTGCTCAAACAGCAGATCATAGATCTCAGTGAGCTTGATTCTCACTCTGTTCTGGATTCTGAAATCAAGAAGGCTCTGAGGGACTTCTGGGAAGAGTACAATAGACCTATTTGCCCGCACACTGCTACTGCATACCATGTCTGGAAACTCCTTGGATGGTCAAAACCGGTTCTTGTTGCTACCGCAGATCCCGCTAAGTTCAAGGAGATAGTGGAACAGGAAATTGGACAAAGTATACCCGTACCACATCAGCTCATGGAACTATTGCAGAGACCCAACACCGTTGTAGACATTAGAGCAGATGCAAGGGCCGTTCTCAGCAGGTACAGGGAGGTTTTAGATCAATGATCCGAGCCAGAGCACCCGCCTCTGTGGCGAATGTCTTCACAGGTTTTGACATCATGGGATTTTCTGTCCCTGTACTCTACGACGAGGTGGTGCTTACTAAAAATAGTGGAGGTGTAGAGATTACGCGCATATCTGGCTCTGATCAGATTCCAGTAGAGGCATCAAAGAACACTGCTGGTGGTGCATTGCTCTCGCTCATAGAGAGAGAAGATCTTGACTTTGGCTTCGACGTAGAGATATTGAAGGGGATTCCTTTAGGTTCTGGTCTTGGGGGTTCAGCAGCCTCTGCAGTAGCTGCTGTAACCGCGGCGAATGCCTTTCTCGATACTCCCTTGGACAGGGAAAAGCTCTTTGAATATGCGCTTGATGGAGAAGCAATCGCCTCCGGAGGAACACCACATGGGGACAACGTTGCCGCATCACTCTTCGGAGGGATGACGATGTGCATCAAGGACAAAGGATTCATTGTTAGGAAGCTCCCTGTACCTGATGTCACCGTGCTCCTTATCCATCCCCATCTTATCGTAAAGACCAGTGAAGCGAGAGCAGCCCTGTCCTCAGAAATATCCATGGAACAGTATGTCGAGCAAAGCATGAGACACTCACTTTTCATCCACACCCTCCACACAAAAGATCTTGAAGATATGTCGAGGGTTCTCAGCGACAAGATCATCGAACCGCAGAGAAAGAGATTCATCCCCCAATTTGACGAGATAAAAGAACAAGCCATGGCGAATGGTGCAATGGGCTTCACCATCTCGGGTGCAGGACCTACCCTCTTTGGTTGGTACAGGTATCGTGACCAAGCAAATATTGCGTTACATAGAATTAAGGATCTGGACTTGAGCTATAAAATTGATGGATATATTACAAGTATTGATTCAAAGGGATCTGTAATCATTAGAGAGTGAGGGTTACAGTAGTTAATGCAGAGTTCACAAGGAACTGAGTGGAGTATATACCGTAGGAATATGCCACATAGGTCCCTTCACCAACACCTGACAAAGTCAATATACCGTTACTATCAGTCCGACCGTAGTACCCTGTCCACTGGTAGGATGAACCCACAGGTTTGTATAGATAGACGTAGGCATTCGCTGCGGGATTTCCACTAGAGTCCACAACAGTGACTTTTACGTCACCACCCCCGATGTTTAGTGTACCGACTACACCAGTTGTGGCAGTGATAGCAGTGAAGTTTGAGTAGCTGTATCCGTAAGAGAGCGAGTACTTAGCAGCAGAGTAGAAGTAGCTGGTACCATTGTTCCCATAGATGGTTGCTGTACCAGTTGAGTTGCTCACTCCGTAGCCCATAGCGATGCCCTCTCTCTGGAGAAATACACGCATCCCCTGAACAGGGTTAGACGCACTGTCCTCAATCGAGATATAGATTGAAACGGGCCGTACTGTAGCTGTTGTGGTTCCGTTGATATCGATGATGTCAGAGTAGACGTAG
The DNA here is from genome assembly GCA_015522385.1 of Candidatus Heimdallarchaeota archaeon. The sequence goes on along the minus strand of WAMJ01000094.1, from coordinate 11,845 downwards.
CTAGTTTGGGCCGAGTAGTAGGAATACACATAGTAAGAGCTATTGTCGGCGACAGTGAAGGTCACCTGACCCGATGCATCAGAAGTCTGATATCCCGAGTAGTATCCATCGAGTGTACGGACATATACCCTCTGTCCCGAGCCAATTGTAGAGCTAGAGTCAACTTGGTAAAGAGTTACGGTTAGAGTGGTTGTTGTTATGTCGAAATCATAATTTGTGTCTCCGATCACGGTGAAGTCCGAACTGGTTTGCCTGATAGAGGATGAACTAACGTAGGCATAGAACGTGCCATTCAACACCCCATCAAACACTACTACACCAGTGCTGTTCGTACGTCCATATCCCATGTATCGCCGGGTTACAGCATCGTAGAGATAGACATAAGCATTTGACACAGTCGATCCATCGAACCGGACTGTAACCGAGACTTGGTTACCAATAACTGTCAAGCTCTCAATCAGACCATCGGTTGCAGTGAAAGTAGAGCCAATGATCTCTCTACCAGCCTTGTACATCCTGAAATAGTAATTTTCACCGTCCACAAGGTAGTATGACGCTGCTCCTGTGCTGTTGAGGTAGGAATAACCAGCATACGTACCGTTGGCGAAGTACACATAGACGTACTCCCAAGTTGATGAAGGAGTATAGTTATCCCCAGCGGATGTCTTAACCTGTAGCTGTATTTGAGGTAGGCTGATCGTTAATCTTAGGAATCCTCCACTCGTGGCTGAGAAGACATTACTGTAGTACCTAGCAGTAGGGATATAGAGTTTGTACGAAGAGCCATCAATTATACTAAATGTCGCATTACCATTTGCGTCAGTGTACGCATAGGTTACGTAGTTGTTCTCAGGGGTGTACAAATAGACATACCTGTTGGCGTAAGGACCGTCTGGTAGATTTACCTCTACAGTAAATGTCGCGGGCTGTACGGTGATTACCTTACCCTCCGATATTGTGAAAGCATTTGAGTACAACCTCACACCACCACCATATACATACACTCGATAATTAGTGCTGTTGGCAGCGGTGAATGTAGATTGACCGTTGGCATCCGCTCTAACATAACCCGAATACCTCCAAGCATTGGAGATATTAGCGTATAGGTAAATATTTGCATTAGCAAGGTTTGAACCATCAGCGGCAAGCGCTTGAACTGTAAAACTGACCGAAAATACTGTCAGGGAGATTGAAGTTGTCACACTGGTGTTGAACTGCGATGAGAAGACATCACCTGACGAGACGGAATAATTGGTTCCGTCTTTCAGGAGGAATACAACCTGTCCGTTCGTGTTCGTGTAAGACGACTGTAAACTCTGGTTATTTGAGTCGTAGACAGTGACGTACTGTCTATATAGTGGATTAGAGTTCTGATCCTGAACATTGACTGTGACCCTTGTACCGTCAAGTTTGAAATTGACTAACATACCGCTACTCGGGGTAATCAGAGGTGTTTGAAATGACGTATAACCAACATTATAGACGTATGCAGATGCTCTGAAGTAGGCTGATGCGTTGGAGGCAAATAGGAATACTGCAACACCAGTACTATTTGTCCTGCCCCAACCGAGGTACGAACCACTTGAAGAGTAGGCATAGACATACTGATTAACTCGCGGTTGTCCACCTGATGACACATTCACGTACACGGGTATACCAGTTAGGGTGATATTGTAGACCAGACTACCAGATATTGAAAACTGTGAAGTCTGCTTGAGAGCAGATCCTTGGTAGTACTTGAGGTAGTAGGTGCCATTGGCAAGTCCTGTGTATTTGACCTGACCGTTTGAATCCGATCGACCTGAAGCGTAGTACTGTCCGTACCCATTATAGAGGTAGGTGTAGATATTTGGTACTTCAGTTCCGTCCTGACTCTTTAGGTTCACGGTAAGATCGTTACCTTGGATGATGTACTCATAGGTCTTCCCAGCAACTACCTTGAAGACACTCGATGTGTAGATAGCACCTTGTGTCACTTTAATCAGGAAGTTCGACGAGGTGATTGAGAACTTTACTATCCCAGAATCGTTAGTATATCCATAGCCAAGATACGTGTTCTTTCCACTAATAACGCCATATGCAGAGACACGGGCATTTTTCACAACAGATCCAGAACTTGTAGAGACCTTGACATAAACGATTCCAGGTTCTACGTTGATGTTGACATTCTTCTGGACAGAGGTATCCACCCAGTCAGAGGGAGCAGGTACAGTGGATCCACTATATGCAAGGAACTTGTATTCACCATTCCGAAGAACGTATGTTGCGCTCCCATTAACATCTGTGAGCTTGTTGGATGCGGTGACCTTTTCGTACACCGTTCCACCGATTGTAACCTTCTCCCTCACGGCTATTGTTGCACCCTCTACTGGTACACTCTGCTCAGAGTAGGTAACTGTGACAGGTGAGAAGACATCTTCGACAGTTATTTTCTTGACCTTTCCGATTGAATCTATACTAGAGGGGTGGAAGAATGGCCCGAATGAGAATGTCTTGGAACCAACAAATATCTTGACGAAGTACTGCCCTGGTCTGACCCTGAAACTGACTTTTCCATCACTCGCTGTATTCTTATCCATATTAGCAACTGGAAATCCAGTTCTTTGATTATAGAGTACTACACGTACACTACCGAGTGGAGTCTCAGAAGCAAGAAGCTCGATTTCCTCGGGAGTGAGCTGAGGGATGACCTCCTGACCATTGACCATGAGACTGGTTGAGCTACCAGAGCTGAAAATTTCGAGGGTCAAAGGATCGACTGACTTAACCTCATTTACCGTGAAAGTAAGAGTGGCCTCTGCAGCAAGTGTCACCTTTACTGTGTAGGTTTGCCCTACAATAAGCTCCTCACTGGCATCGTCAGTATGGACGAAGAAATATCCAGATTCGAATGCACTTATAACTTTAGAGCTACTTCCAAGTAACCCCCAGCTAGAACCAATGTACGTGGAGTTCTCAATGTTGACGGTAGCACCACTCACATTGAGGGCTATGGAATTAAGCTTAGGCGTGAGTTTAATGATAGCAAGCTCTGCTCGTCCATTCCCGTCAAAATCGTAATAGCCCTCAATATCCAGCTCTACCGTCGTCTCGATATTATCACCGTTGAATGTCTGGATGAGAACCCAAACTGTTCCAACGGTAGCGGCTACGAGTGCGATAATCAGCACAATTGCTATGACTGGTGATACTGCTTTCTTCCTTCTCTGCAACTATCCTTTCCTCCTGAGAAGTACTGCTATAACAGAAGCAGCCCCAACTACTGCAACACCACCGATGATGATTGTTGCAGTATTCTGATCCATTCCACCGGTGTTCTCTTGAATACCATCGCTTGTGGTAATGTTTGTGTTTGACACCGTACCTGAAGGTAGTATTGTGATGGTGAAGTTCCCTGATTCAAGTAGGTTGAACTCTGAGATTGAGACCTCGTAAGTGAAACTTAATTGTTGTGGCTCATCAGGATCAACTAGTCCTTCGCTAGTCCACGTGAAATCTGCAAAACCGAATGAATCAGTTACCGCTGATGCCTGCGTATCATTGCTACTGGCAAACTGCCCTGCGAGTGCAGTTACCGTCACAAGAGCACCCTCATAGGCACCGTTAGTAGAGTTCAGAACGACTATACTGAAATCAACAGGATCACCGAAAGTGAATTCCGTCTTATCGAGAACTGCGGCATAGCTGAACTTCACTGGGTACGGGTTAACATGAACTGACTTGACTACATTTGAAGTCCCAGTGACATTATCGAAGGCAGAAATAGTCAACTCCACGTTTGAGCCGATAAGGTTGACTGGGACAAAGTCTGCCTTCCAGATCACGGTCACATACCCAGTTGCATTGGTTATGAATGGTTGAGTACCCAGAACCGTTCCATCAGAGGCGTCGACTAGAACCGAAGCTTCCGAAACACCATTTCCATCTTCACTTACCTTGACAACCATTTCCACACTCTGTTCTGGGTCGAGGGTTGTGGAATTGAATGCTACACTGATGTCGTACGTAGCAGCTGACACCGTAATGTTGATCTCAATGTTCTTGTTGGTTCCCTCGAAGTCGAGGATCGCAGTTAAAGTGATGGTCTGTTCACCAGTCAGTCTTGGTGCTGTCCACACAAGATCTGCATATCCAGAAGAGTTGGTGACAAATTGTGTAGTTGAGAAAACGCCCTGAAGCTCACCACTGGTCTGCGAGATAGTTCCGTTGGTACCTGGAATGATTCCATAGTTTCCCTTTGACTGTATCTGCAGGGCAACACCCGTCTCAGATCCTGTAGCAGTGCTGTTGGCCACTATAGAGGAAGCCTCAAGGTCAATTGGGTCAACCTCAACAATCACTGAAGCAGAGTATTGTCGTGAGTTCACCAGCTGAAAGTCCACACTTATCGTGACGTTCTGGGGAGTGATTACCTCCGGTGCCTGCCATTTTGTGACAAATAGTCCCGAGCTACTAAGCTTACCAGTGAGTAGCTCAAGTGTTCCACCCGATGTGGATAATGAGACATCCACGTTGCTATACTTCCCACCTATAAAGTTCAGGCCACTTACAGTTACGTTAGTTTCAAAGCCCGAGTACACATTAGATGGTACACCTACATCAGTGGCATCCAGACTTAGGACGTCCGATGTAAGCGTGATGATCTGATTGGTGAAGGTATACGTGTCTGAGCCAGAGGTGACCGAAGCGATTATCTCTGCATTACCTTCAACCATGGGCGTGCTCCATGTAACTACAAGGTATCCTGAGGAGTTTGTTGCAGTATACTCGGTAGATATGGCTGCATCCTGATTAGTAAGACCCCCACCGTTTATTACCCCACTGCCGTCAGCACCATTATTTACCAGTATCTGAAGTGTTAGACTAGCACCTTCCAGCTCTGCATTTGACGCGTCAGCTGCAAAGAGGACGATAGGTATGTCCTGTCCGGACGGAGCATAACCCAGCTCACCAACAGTAAGTGTAGAGCCAGAAGGTACGACTGCATAGGTACTCGATGTTGAAGTGAATATGATCAACATTCCAATTAGCAGTACTTGATTCCGATATCTCGAACCTAATAAATATGTCATTGATTAATTTTTGTGCCAGTCATTTAAAAAAGTAGATAATAATAAACATTCTAGGATAACCAAAATGTTGAATAATAGAACCTACAGCATTGAGTTGGTTACCGTAATCTTACAATGATTTTTCACTACATCCTCCGAGTCAATTAGTCCACTGGATTATATCAATACAAGAACAACAGACATTGCGGAAGAAGATTCCACCACAGCAAACTTCATCACACATTTCACATCATTTTTCATTAATCGTTTAATTTTATTTCAAATAATTGAATTTAGTACACACAACCAGATTTCCTTGAAGCGTTCTCTACTTGGTAGATCTAATACCACACTCTGACGCATTCTTTCTAGATTATCTGGATTATCCAGAATCTCAGATGTCTTGGTATAAATCTCGGCAACATCAGTCACATTATTGATGAGCACAGCATTCCGTTCATTCACGATTTCCTCATGATATCGTCCATTTACAACCGGGATAACACCCATCGCCAGTCCCTCGATAACGGTAAATGAAAGAACTTCGTGAGGTGTTGGAGTTAGAAGTACATCCGATATTGAATAGAGATCCCAGAGGTATTCCTCAGGTACCATGCCTAGAAAGCGAACACTGCAGTTATGTGACGTTGCCCTAAGCTTCATCTCGTCGAGGAGATACCCATTACCACCCATAAGAGTGACTACATCCTCACGCTTGGACAATTTACACATGACCTCCGTGATGATTTCTACATTTTTCTCACCCGAGAATCTTCCGAGGTACAGTACTACTTTCTTGCCCTCGGGGATGTCAAACTTTTCCCTTAGATACGCTACATGATCGGGAAGGGCAGATCTGGGCTCGACGACGAAGGGGACCTTGCTCATGCCAACATGGTCACCCGCGAGTTTTCGTACCTTAACCTTGAATTTGTTGGTTGCGTAGACAAAGTGATCCATTTGCTTGTGAACCATTACTGCCATGTGCCCAAGGTTTGTCTTGAGGAACTTAGGGATGTCAAATGCATGGTGGAGAAGTTCCATCTCATTGTGATGAACGAAGAGTATCTTCCGTTTCCTAAGGATGCTGGCAATGATAATGCTGTAGAATCCAAGAGGTGCAAATGAGTTGAAGATGACCACATCTGCTTTGTAGATTTCCCTGAATACAGACATGGTAGGGATTGTCCAGAAGTAGGAGTGGAGTTGAACGGGTATAACTGGGATACGAACAATTTTGAAAGTGAATTTTGAGTCGTCACAAGGGGGATAGTACCTTTCGGGAAAACGGGGAACCATCAATGTAACCTCATGCACCTCATACAAAGCCTCTGACAGCTCAGTAATGAATCTAACCACACCATCCTTGGCTGGACAGAAGGTATCTGATATGATTAGAACCCGCATCTGAGACAGTTATTGAGTATATTTCAATAACCCTTTTCATTGGTCAGTGGTTATTTCGGTCAGTGCGGATCAATTTCATCTCACTTAGCCCTAAGAGATTTAGAGGAGGAGTACAGGTATCGCCCATGAGGCTGGCGTGTGCTCTTCGAGAAATGGGTCATGAGGTTGTCTTCAATGCACAGAGAGGAAAATTTGATATTGTTCATGTGCATAATGCCTTTACCCTCATGCCATTAAAGAGGTTCGAGGGAACACCGATAGTATCTCATGGTCATTCAGTCAGAGCAGATCTTGAAGGAGGGGTGATCGCACTACCTCTGTTTGAGCCACTCTTAGTTATGCTGATGAAAAGAGTATACTCAGCATCGAGATACATCATCCCTGTCAGTGAATTCGCAGAAAATGAAATCAAGGGTCTTGGAATTGACCGCCCCACAAGAGTGATTAGTAATGGAGTACCTCTTGCTACTTTTCCCTTTGCAACAGATGAGGAGAGAAGGAGAGCGAGGAAGGTGATTTGTGACCGCCATGATATCCCTGAGGACAACACTATCACGCTCACCGTAGCGAGTTTGTTTCCAAGAAAAGGGATAGTAGATGCAGTGAAGCTTGCTCGAGAACATCCTGAGATTACTTTCGTGTGGATAGGGAAGTCCCATCCCATATATCCGTTCATTTTCCTGAGGAGGAAAATGGGCAGAATTCCACCTAATTTTATGCTCCTTGGATATGTAGAAGATATTCTAGATTATTACCAAGGTTCGGATATGTACCTTTCCTTCTCCCACGTCGAGACCGAAGGTATCCCATTGCTCGAAGCAGCAGCATCAGGTCTACCTATTGTGGCAAGAGATATACCAGCTTTCTCGTGGCTCGAAGATGGAAAGCACTGTTTGAAATTCAGCATAACCGAGAATATAGGATATTTGGTAGATGAGATCTTAGCTGAAAACAGGAAGTATCGACATGCAAGTTACTCCCTTGTGAAAAAACTAGACATACACCAAATTGCGAAGAGAGTGGTAGAGGTCTACAGAGAAGTTATGTAAAATTTTCTGCACGAGTGGATAAAATCTTATTGTCATTAATCGCCTCGGGAATATGGACAATCTGTTGTCTCCAGACGAGACATTGAGACGAGAGAGTGAAGAGAGGATGCTCTCTGTCTGCGAAAATACAGAATTCGGGGAGAGAGTACCATATCTACTTGAAATTTTACCAATCAGTGAGGATGAAGAGACAACCCTTCAGATTTCAGAGGCTATTGCAAGGTACTTCTCTGCATTTACACAGGAATACAGACCACTACATATACTCGTAAGAGAAGCACTATTACACTTCACGAGAAGGGATTTATCCGATATTAGTCCTCATCAGCTACCTGTGATAAATCTTATGCAGTTCACGATCTCGCACCTCCAGATAGATCTGAGTGCGCTTCATGGCTGGATACCTACTTTACTTGAGCTTGGAAAGAATGAAGGCTCACTTAGAGACATGGCAACTACACCAATACTATCAGCATCCCAGATACAGCCCGAAGTGTTAGGAGATCATGTACCAAAGATATTAGATGCGATAGATGAGGGTAACATATCCCTATTAGCTCCAGCAATCAACCTCTATACCTCTAGCCCTCATGAGTTTAGGGGAAGGGTAAGTTCCTTTGTTAAAATCCTAAAAACTGACCCCAATATGTCATCCCTCTCTCTCATTCTGCTAAATAAAATAGCAAAGGATCACCCAGCCTCCCTTGTAAATCACATCCCAAAATTAGTTCTGGAGCTTAATGTCCCAGCGAATGCGCCGACTGTTTTGAGCGTGTTAGAACACATCGCCAAGGATTATCCGATGGAACTTGAGCCCTACATTGATCCAATTGTCGAAGCGTCTGTTAAGAATAGAGACCTCATTTATCAAACCTCGAACGTACTTGGATTGATGGGGAGTCGGGTTCAAACCGACAAGATCCTGAATATTCTCATTGATTTCATGAAAAAATCGAACGATGTACTTGCTATTCTCGAAGCAATACGAGGCATTGGAGAAAAGAAGAGAGAATCTCTTGCACCACATGTTGAATCGATCCGAAGATATGAGAATAGTCCACAGGAAAAAGTACGGGATCAAGCTAGATTAATTATTGATAACTTTGAAAGTAGAGATTTAAGAACTATTACGAGAAGAATCGAGAAACAGAATCAGATGATTTCTAAGAACGTAGAATCCATTCAGTCTCTTGTGGATTACATAGATGAAAACATATTCATCCTGAAAGAGTTCATGGCAGACATAACCAAAAGGTTACCCACACCCAGAATCTTCTCGGCAGAGGGTGTGATTCGTAAAAGACTTAATCTTCACTTCGTTTGCGACAGGGAAGAGGAAGGTTGTTTATATCCTGAGAGTGATGCATTTGTCGTAGTCAGTAAGGAATGGCATAGATGGTTAAGACTTGCCTTCTCAGCTCTAAAACTCGGAAGGTCTCTACTTATCCCCCAGTCTGTTGGTGACGTAGGTGAAGCTATTCGGGAGATTTACAACTCTTACAAAGATGTGAACGATATCGAATTCTTGGAGTTCATTTCACATCCGTTTCTGACCAGCGAAGAGCAGGACAAGTTAATACATCAACTGATGGACTCGGGATACTTTGAGGTATTCAGGTATGATGCTCAAACTGCAGACTGGATCTGTTCAGCTTGCAACAAGTCAGGATACTAGATATTTTTACAGAGGTCACAAAACGTTTAATTACGGATTCGACAATTCGCTAGTATGCCAGAGAGAATCAAAGAGAAAGTGGAAAAATTGGAAGAGCTGTACAAGAAACTCCTAGAGCAGGCAAATATAGACGGTAAGATAACTACCGAAGAGGAAGAAATTCTCGAAAATATCCGGTTAGGGATAGAGGAGTTCAAACAGTACGCAGATAAGGCTCTTGAAGACAACCTAGTCACAGTTTCAGAACACACGAGAATGCTACAACTGCAGAATAAGATATTGAGAGAAAGTGAAAAACAAGCCCTGATGGATGATAAGATCTCGAAGGATGAGAAAGAATTACTGGAGCTCCTGATCAAGTCAATCCGTAGTCTTTAATCCTCTACAGGTTCAATCAAACTCTCGAGTTTTTTAGGATCTACTTCAAGTCCAGGATGTGCTTCGTTGGCGTGTTCGATCATTTGCTGAACTAGAAGTTTGTGGTCATTTCCCATGACACTATGTCGGCACTTCTCATTCAGCGTCTTGTCGAAATGAATGCATTTTAGTTGACGGATTAGATCTGTAGTCTTCATGGAATGATACTTATCGCGGTTCTATTTATAATTTCTCTACAATAAATATTACACAGAGAGTTTTACCCTTCTCCTGACCCCTACTGCAACAGAAGTGAAGACCACAGCAACTAGTACAGGGTAGTAACTAACAGGGAGAGGGGACGTAGGAATAGCAGAGGAGTTTACCGTAATATTAGAGATATCAGTGATGTTCACGTATTCCGTTATAACCGACTCGTTGATCGATACCACGGTTGTTGTCTCAGTTACGGTCTCGGTATCTGTGACTGTATCGGTAACTGTTTCAGTAATGGGTTGGAGAATTATTTTCTCACCATTGTCCGTGTACGAGTAATCCCTAGCTTCGAGGTATGGTCCGTAACCACCTTCACCTCTCGTCAGATTCTCAACAACAAGTGGTGAAAAGTAAGCGACCTTCTTATTGCCATAGTAATAATATTGGTCATCTTGTATGAACTGGATAGAGTCAAGAGTAAGACCTGACACCCCAAAATATTCAAGGACTGAATCGACTGGAACACCATAATACTCCATCATCAGATCGACTTGAATATCGTGGTCGTTGAAGAGGTACATACTATTGGACGAATTTTCAAAATATCCTGTATATCTCTTCACCATGACCATATCATAGCTCGATCCGTCCGCATCCTTAAACACAACCACAACGCCGATATACGCTGCTTCATACTGCCCTCCAAAATCGTACCACCTGAAGACAAGTGACTCGTTTGATCCAGAAGAGAAAGATCTGGTCACACCAAGCTCTGTCAAGTTATATCGAAGCACACCGTTACCTCCCAACTTTACGTATGACATAGACTCGTTGACCTCTTGATTATACTTGATCAGGGAGAAAACCCTATCATTAGATGACTCAGATACAATAGACTTGTTGATTGACTCAGCGGGGTCGAAAATTGCCTGAGGATTCTTGAATGACATGAACTGAAAATTATTCCGAAGAGATTTCCCGTAGTAACCACCTTCAGCATCCTCGTCACGTTGGAGAGAAGAGGTAAACATAGGCTGCTGGTAGTAGACCTTTCTGTCACCATTGAAACTTATTGATGAAGCGTGTATCACCCTGAAGAGCTTCATTGTAAGTGTATTGACTCCGAAGAAATCGTACATGAGATCTGTGCTTATTCCCCATCTCTCCCAGTACATCCCATAGCTAATAGATGGGGAGGCAAATTTCAGGATTGACGAAGAGGTGTTACTATATGTTCCAGTATAGTGTTTTGCAATGTACACAGCCTTTGTCGAGTTATCTTCTGCCCTCATCACAAATTGCATACCTGCGTAAGTTCCATCTGATTCATCACCGAAATCAATCATAGTGAAAGTAAGGAATGAGCCTTTAGGGACAGTCACTTCACTCCCATATTCAGTGAGATTGTACATGACCTGCCCATTACCCGTCAACCTCAGGACATCATTTGAGTCGTAGACTCCAACAGATACGTTAGAGAAACTGTAACCTGTCGAAGTGTCGGTTATAGTGGCTCGTGTAAGGTTGAAGAATTGTGAGTACACCGGAGTGTCTGTAACCAAATCGGGATTTGGAGAACCAATCACCCAGTTCCCATAAAAGGAAGTGGTGATCAAAACAGCAATTAGAATAAAAATTGAGCCATTTTTCACAACAGAAAGTAGTGCAAATTAAATTTAAGGTTTTCTAGTTCTAGCCGTATTTCTGCACACAGTAGATGTAAGAAAAAAGCACATATTGATGTTGAGAGATATATCAAATAGAAATAAAGTTAACTAGTACTACTCAGTCGAAGTCTTCGACGTTTTCCTCAATCTTGGCACAGCACGCTTCTGCTTCTTCGAGAAGTGGGGTGTCAATATCCTCCCTATGCTCCTTTGCCCAGTCAATGATTTCCTTAATCTGTTTACCACAGCATCGTCCAGTTGGGTTTGTGATCTTACAGCTCTTACCAGTGTTTGCCTCTGTGAAATTCTGAATATCAATCAGACTGTCACAGCATTTCTTGATTAAGAGTTCATCGATTATTGTCTGTTCAAGAACATTCTTGCAATAGCACGCTGGTCGATTCTTTGTCCTCAGTGGAAGCT
>WAMJ01000093.1 GCA_015522385.1 Candidatus Heimdallarchaeota archaeon | reverse complement strand
TGTATACTGGGATTGGATATGAGCAGTTGTTGCAAGTAAAGACCTTGGCCATATCTCCTTCCTTTGCAATTTTCCTCGTATCATTTTCATTGTTGAAAACCTTCCTCATTTTCAACTTCCAAAGAAAGAAGGATATCGATGGTATTTGAACAATTGGGGTTGCAGTATAATGACTCTTGGCATCAAATGGTGGATTATGTGTAAGACCACAATATGGACACTCTGTAGTCACAATCCTACTAGAGTAGAATATTATTGCCAGTAGTATAGTCAGAATTAACATACCAAAAGCGAACAGATTTGCCGGATAGAAACCGAACAATAATGGATCAGTGGGCTGTATTGTCGACGCAAGGTAATTCCAGAATCCATGGATTGCAAGTGCAGCAGCGTAACCGACCATTACTGGTGTAAGGTCTCTTCTTGTCATCGTCTTAGTTCGTAAATTACTGAGACTGAAAAAAACGCTGAACGAAACTATCGCGACAGTCACGTAGTGAAGTGGAGACAGGCTCCGAATAATTATCTGTTGATAAACATAGTACCAACCATCATCATTCGTAAGGAAGTCTGAATCAATTCCTCCAAGAATGTAGTTGTACGTCTCAAGCATTGTGAACATCCCTGCAACAATCACCGCAGCAAGTGTGGAGATACTGGAGTTATTCAATATTCGAGATTCCTTCCCACCCCATGATTGGATGAAACCTCGCATAATGATGAGAATTGGAAGCGCCTTCATTGTCTCTTCAATCAGAGGTGCCATGACAACTACAACTACGAATGTCAGATCCTCAACAGTGATTGATTCTGGTAAGAATCTAGCATATGTAAAGATGAAAGTGTATTGTCCTCGTGTATTCAGCATAAGTGAGATAACAGTAGAGGTTATGCCCGAAATTACAAGAAATCCAAGTATCTTCCGTATCCCTAATTGTTGGCTTAGAGAATCGAAGCCTAAGTAAATAGTTATCGAAATGAAAAATATATAAGTAAGGAACGGTCCAAATAGTGCAAAGAGGAATCTTGCCAAGATACTTGACCCATTTCCAAGATAGTAGAGAGATGCACTCGTGATCATCGAAAATATCGATATTCCAAGGAAGACAGGCTTGTCAAAGATCAAGAGGTTTAGATTACCTTCCTCCGTCTTAAGTCCGAGTTGCTCTAGTTCTATTTCTTGGGTCACTTAAATCAGGAGATGTAGATTAAAATATAAAGATTTGGAAAACTGGATCAATTAATTAAGAAAATAGATAATGAAGCTTGGCCTGATGGAAGTAACTCATGAAATCTCCGTGAAGTGAGGAGACGTTCCCATTGAAGCTCAACAAACGACCTAGGAGGTTTGCATCCACAAGATTACAGAATTTCTCAACAGACTGGATAATGCTTGGAGACTCAAGTTTTGCTAAAACAACAACCGAGTATCCTCTCCTCTTTTCAAGAATAATCACACCCTCTTCATGTTTGATTAACTGAGGATGGTTTTCTGTGATTTCTTCTACCAACTTTTCAACGCCACTCATCCCAGCTGCTACAAGGAGACCAACTTGGCTTGTATTTTTCCCATCTTGAGTAGAGAAGAGCTCAATACCTCCATCACTCATCACGAAAAACCATGAAATTATCCCTCGGTCAAGTACGAGTTTGACCAAATCGAGCAAGTGATCTAGACTGGAACTGAGTTCCTCCTCAATACCCATCCTCTCCGTATCAGAATCCACAAAATGGATATACTTGTCAAGGAGATTGGACAGACGACCTACCAGATGGATATCCCTTGATGAAAGCCCAGATGATGTAGATGTGTGGATCTTGGATATTAATTTCTCGATTAGACCAGTCGTACTTCCTATTGAGAGACCAGGGAGATATCCATTGCTCAGTAGGATGAGATTAAGCGAAATCTGATAGAGCTTCACAAGAGCTTGAATATCTTCTTCCCTTGTTCGAAGCCCCTTCAGTCTCATGTAGTAAGCCTTCTGCTTGATGAGGTAATTATACTGGTCAATTGAATCTGATCTATTCCATGGATCGATATTTAGGACATTCTTCAATATCAGTGATCTCAGTTGTTCCACTGTGGATATTGTTATCTCTGAAGCATCCAACCCCCTGAGGATTCTGTGGTATTCCTCCACGATAGACCTGAATGTTTTGGAAGACAGGTGGAATTCTGAGAGCAATTCGTTAACGTAGTTCTTGACAAAACGGTATGACAATCGTTCCTTATGACCATCAGGGTAGAGAATGGTTGTGTCATCGATTAGATCCCCGTTAAGGAAATTATCCTGAGTGTATCCCATCTCCAACAATGTCTGATTCACCAGTTTCGTTATTTTATCGGTGTGTATTCGAGGTTTGAGGTTCGGGCGGATCCGCTCGAGGATGTCAAGTGAATCATAAACAGAGACTCCATTTACAACAAGGTCACGGATGATAACTTGAGCTGAAAAATCCTGTATGAATCCAGTAGATCCAGTTGTGACTGTCTCAAACACGCGATCGAAACGATCTTTGAGATGTTGCGATAGAGATTCAGTCACTAGGATCCAATAATTTTTCACCATTTATTACATTTGTAATAGGTCTCGGATTGTAAGAAAATCGACGGTATATGTCCAGAACTTTTATACTATTCATTGCACAGAGGAAATAGAATGAGAGAAAAGGTTTGTATCGTCATCCTGATGTTTCTACTAGTTGCAGGCGCTTCGGGAGAGGATTGGGGAGTCAAGAAAGGAGACCAGTTCACCTATGATTTGAGATATGCCCGCGATGATTTGGAGATTTCAGACAAACAATTCTCAATTCGTATCACTGCAGATCCATCGATAGACTCTCCAAATTATTTGGAGATTACGGAGAACTCTCTAAGCAATTACTTGAAACCGTACATACCATATTTTATCATACCTTTAAACATCACCATTGAAGGGGATGAGATAGACAACATCGCCCTAACCCGGAAATTACTGTATGACAAGTTCAATGCCTCCGTATCCTACAACAATAAAGGAGTGATCGATGTCTTTCAGATACTAGATGGAGATATCGTTATTTTCGAGGTCGCTATGGGATCTAGTACGACAAAGTTGCCATTTCCCTTCATCGGTGTTTTCTATAGTTTGCCAATTATCCTATTAATAAAATTCATCAAAAAACGTCATGAATTAAATCAGAAGTCACGATTGTGACGAAGGGTTTAAGATTATATGAAAGTGTATCAGGTTTGAATGTCTTCAAGTAATGAAGGTCAATCCGATGAAAATTACCAACTCATCGTGGCTAAAGCTATTCTCGCAGGAGAAACTGGCGTCGGAAAGACAAGTATTCGGCGTGCCTACTTTGGGGAGAATTTCAAAGAAGACCACATGTCAACCCTTGGCGCGGACTTTGCAGTTAAGCGAATCCCGATATCAAAATCAGTGGCCCTCGAATTTCAGATCTGGGATCTAGCGGGTCAGATGTCCTTCAATCCGTTGAGGAAGAGATTCTTCGTCGGAGCATCAGCTCTTTTCCTAATTTTCGATCTAACAGATAGAAGAAGTTTTGAGGAGCTAGATTCATGGTTTGATGATTTTTGGGAATCATTCGATAACCGGAAAGATGTTCCAATGACACTCATTGGAAACAAACTCGACCTTGAGAATCAAGTGGTAAGTGATGACGAGATGGAGGAATTCTGGGAGCGGACAAAGAAACGATATCCTGATATTGAAGGGAGGACGTTTGTGATCAAGACCTCAGCAAAGACGGGTGAGCACGTTGAGAAAGCCTTTGAGAACATGAGTAATGCACTGCTCAAGATCTTCTTCCCAGAGAGTTCTTAACCATCAACAAGTAACTTTACAATATCTTCCCTAATTCCCGCAATCTGGCTTTTGAGAATATCATCCCTTGTTTTTGCATGGGAGATCCGGGATCTAATAATGAAATTGATTCTATTGTAGTCGCTAATTATCCTCTCGGCCTCAGGTTTGTAGAAGATTATAATAAGAGCAGGTACACCATTCTCAAAGTTTTCGAGGTAAACAACAGCAGATAGATTTGTGACCTTGTTATCCAGACTTGATACTGGAAGCGGTCCGAATACTCCGGAGAACTGTGATGTATCTTGACTAACTATGGTGAAATAGAAAATAGCTGACTTGAATGCAGATTGCTCATCGATTATCTTGTCGTTAATGTGGAAGACCATCTCCGGCCCAATGTCATCTAGCACAAAGAACGAGATGGCAAGGGAATTCTTGTAATCGTTAAAACTTGAAGGTGTAGAGAGATTCTCGTATTCAAGTTTCAGAATCGGGATTGGGGGGAGTCCAAGATCTTGTGGATTAATCTGGTCAAAGTATCTGAGAACCTTTGGACGAGAGCAGAAAGTGAGGAACGCAGAGCTGATAAGCTCAGTGACGAAGCTATCAGAGTAGAGGATCTGAAGCTCAAGCTTGATAGACTCGACTATCTCGCTTAGGATGTTGAGAACCTCCTCTTGGGAGTAGAGACCCCACATTGTGTCTGCAGGAAGAATACTCATTGCCATGGGATCAATCGTGAACACCTCTTCATAGTCCTGTTGGTACGACCCAAGTACAGATTGGATCTGGCTCTGAATTACTCTCCCGACGATATTTGTCGATATGCTAATCAACTCTTGGAAGAAGAGGTTCAAGATATGGCAAGAGAGCTCGATTATCGACAATGATTCTGCAGAGGGAGTGGAAATGGAGGTCAACAAAGCGTTGAATACATCTCTAAGTTTCTCCTCTTCGAAAGGTTTCATGATAAAATCAATTGCTCCTAACTGTAGGAGAACCGAAATTACCTCCTTCTGGGCCAGACCAGAAAGGATTATAACTTTGGACTCAGGATCCTTCTCCATTATGTGCTTAAGGATCTCAATTCCGGTCATATTGGGAAGTATAATATCAAGGAAAATAAGATCGTACTTAATCTCGTTTATTTTGTCGAGAAATTCAATTCCCGATCCGAACGATGCCACGACATTGTGATTCAACCTCTGGATACTGTCCCGAAGGATCTTTCTCACAAATGAAGAATCGTCAATAATGACACAATCTAACCTTGACAATAATGGTAATT
>WAMJ01000092.1 GCA_015522385.1 Candidatus Heimdallarchaeota archaeon | reverse complement strand
GCCTTGCTCAGTCCCTTTTTAACAGTCTGTAGCGCAGAGGTTACTCCAGTAAAGATCCTCGCCACAACGTCGGCCAGGGTCTGGTCCCCCATGATCTGGTTCCAGAGTGCGGATACCCAGAGGTTATGCGTGAATTCTGCGCGGATTGTATCTGGCTGAGTGTAGAGTGGATCAACGACCCGAATTCTGAAGCCCATTAGGTCATACACTTATTTCGTCTAGATAAACTTTACTTGGATACTTCGATCGGATATCCCTTGAACAAATCCTCACGTATTAGATATTGTTAATTTAAGATCTGTGATTACATCTAAGATGTTCGTCAATATAAATAATAATTAGTCACAGATTAGATACTTGACAATACTTCGATATGGACAACAATGTAGAATAGAATCCACAAGCCATGTTATCTTAAGCGATAAATCATTAGCTCTGCGATCCGATTTGATCAGGACTTGATTTTGTCTCCCCCTTAGGCAAATTATTCAGCAATGTCTGTCTAGCTCCTGTGATTATATAATATGAAAACAGAAAAATAGATATGAATATCACGTCAATTAGCTGAAGCTTTATCCCCTCGAAATCCAACCATACTGAAATATATCCGTTAATAATAATTGAAACCTCAACTAGACCAAGAATGTACTTGTAGAAGCTAACTGGAATGCTCACGCTACCATTAATATATACTTTTAGCTGCTCAAAAATGGTATCTGGTCGAGCGGACATTATATCAAAAATCAAGGATATTGTGAAAAATAAGAATAACACCATAACTGAGAATAATGCAATCAGATGGAGTTCTATGTTTTCTGGATCCACGAGCATAGTAACAAGGATCAGTAGACCAATTATCAAACCGTTAAACAAGAGAATTCTTTTCTCATCCCAATTTAATCTTGGGTAGAGAGCAAACTGTCCTATAGTAATTATACCTGCGAGGATTAGTACAACTTTCATGGATTCTATCACCATTTCAAGATCCCCTCTCGGTTATTTATTTTATGTATCCTCTCCTTCACTATAAAGTGTGCTAGTTGCAAAAGGGCAAAGATTACAGAAAATACAAAGGCCGAGAGTTTAGTTATTATCAAGGACAAATATAGTGCGAAGAAGGTAATAATACCGATAGCTTCGAAGTCCTTGTCCATCTTGTCAGTAATAGTTCCAAGTATTCGTCCATCACTGTAATCTAATAGTCCATCTTCTATTCCAATGATTGCATTCACAAAACCAATTGAACTTACTGCAAATCCTGTTATTGCAGCTAACCCCTTTACCAATTCATCTTCAATGGTAATAGATATCCCGACCAATAGTATAGATATGAGACTAGGGATTAATGAGATCAAACCAATCAATGCGACAATCCCTGATTCCCAAGCTTCAAGACCCTCTGCAAATGATTTGATGGATACCTTCTCCGAGGCATCAATCACTCCATCACTCTTTGCGTCAGTCAACATTATTTCTAGTGTATTTATAATATCATCAGCAACCTTAAAAATTACACCCATCGCTATACTTCCTACTAAGAAACCCAATAGTGTGAATAATGATGATATTCCACCAATATTGTAGGTTGCGGTAGAAATAGACATTATTATACTATACCAAAGTACAATGTAATTTTTAAGATAAAAATTAGTGTAATAATCAGCATCCTTTATTGTAAGTGTTTCTGCCTCAAAATACCTAATAGCATCTATATGATTCACATAATCTCCAATGGTAATGTCAATGTGACTACCATTAATCTCAAAACCAACTGACGCAGTGTACCCTCCAAAATTCGCTGAGATTACGTTCTCTATAATTTTGATACTCATTGCCCCTGAGATGAACGACATACTGACAATTATATTTTGGATTATAATACTAACTGATTCTACAACTGTCGAGATCAGAGAACTTTCAAGAAACTCCCCCGTGCTCTTGATCCCATTCCACGCAGAGCTCAGCCCGTCCTTTACCGCCTGCACTGCGGAGGTCACTCCTGTAAAGATCCCCGCAACCACGTCCACAAGGGTCTTGCCCTTCAGCACGGCGTCCCAGAGTGCGGATTCCAAAGAGATATCCGCGATTCCGACAGGAACCGCTCTTGGAAGGGTGTACAGGTAGTCTACTTCTCGAATTCTGCATTCCACTAATGTTTTTACATATCTCAAAAAATAAAGCTTTTCTGGGAAGTTTCGATCTAATTCCTCATACACCTTCATGAAATCATGCTGAGTATTAATGACATCAGTTTTATCAGCACTAACGACTCCTGAATTTGGAAAATTTGAAGAAGCCTAGACAGATAAGAGCCAGTATTAACTGACCCATCCTAATGATTTTGATATATCCATAGTACTGAAAGGAAGTTGGGAAAAATAAGTAGTAAACAATCGATAGCAAAAGAAAGAAGTTAACATCTTTGCATACTGAGCTCTCCGTATCGGTATCAGGTTTACATGATATCCTCTTCCAATTCCTAACCAAGCTTCCAGAGATTAGAAAATATAGAACTGAATAACCAAAATATAATATTTCATATAGTAAGTAAAGCATCGAATTCCATCCAATAAAACTAATGTATACGAGCACCAGTCCATGGAGTATAAAAGTCACATTTCCGATACTGGCATAGAAAGATAACCTCCTCAAAATCTCTTTTTCTTCTTTCAATCTCTTCACCTCAATTTATCCCAAAATTCTAAAGCACCTCCTAAGGCAAAATACAGTATCCCAAATACTATGATCAGGAGATAAAATACCCAATCTAATGGTTTCAAGGAATTAAAGAGTAGTGCCGTAGTAAGAAGAACCACAAAATTTGCGATCAGTGTGCTAATAATAAAACCAAATTCCTCGCGGGCCTGTTCATCTAAGTCCGGAATTACAAAAAGACCTGTTGCCATTCCTGCTATTATACCTGCTCCAAGCTTAAGATATTTCTTAGCAGTTGTGGTTTTTAGATCCTTCCAATCATTTAGTATTTCAATGACAAAGATGGCCATGATAAAATACGACAAGAATATCGCGACAATAGTTCGCCAGTCACTCCTTGTGGTAGTTGAGTCTGGATGCTGCATGGCGTAAGACAGTGCCATGACGACCCCAGCTGAACCGAGGACTGCTCCCACAGAGAATAGCCCCAGAGCACTCCAGCTCCTCAGCCCCTGCGAGCCTGCGTAGAGTGCGATGGCGTTGAGGTGTAGAATCAGTCCAAGAACAGAGGTCACGAAGCTCCCGAGATATGGGTCATCCACGCCAAGAGTCTCAAATTCCGGGAAGGGAGAGTACCCAAGTACGCGTGTACCATTGAAGAGAAAATCGATACTGAGATTGCTCACTAAGATATCCGTTTGGATGTTTATCCCAAGGATTGTAAGGGACTTCTGGTCTCCGCTGCTGGATGAGACCCCGGAGGATACAGTGGAGAGAACCTCGAACAGAGCATCCAATGAATATGAGAACAACGACTTCATTGTGTTCACGATCGGACCAAGAAGCGTACTTGAAATATAACTCCCTGCGCTCCTGATGCCGGCCCAAGCCTTGCTCAGTCCCTTTTTAACAGTCTGCAGAGCGGTGGCCACACCCGTGAAGATGCCCGCAATAATATCTACCAAGGTCTTGCCCGGGAGTACGGTCTCCCAGAGTGCGGATACCCAGAAGTTATGCGTGAATTCTG
>WAMJ01000091.1 GCA_015522385.1 Candidatus Heimdallarchaeota archaeon | reverse complement strand
GATGACAACTCTGACGGTGTGTACGACAATGGCACGGATAAGAAAGTCGCGGGATCTACCCTTGCACTGTCCTCCCTTAGCTGGGAATTCTCGGACTTCGATATCGAGACAAGTGCCAGTAACGAAACCCAAGCGATCCATTTCAACCTTATATAAACACTTGTTTTACCCACCACCAAGTTTGTGTGTTTTTGGTAACTCAATAGGATAATCTTGAATGTCGTGACCTGAGGAGGGGAATTATTAGGTTCTTACAATTCTCCCAGTAACATACTTCGAATTTATTAGGATAGACTCCTCTCCAACTCCGTGAACACCAGATCAGCTCGTCTGTCGCGTAATGTCATCCTCCTCGGGATTGTCAGTATGCTTTCTGACATGAGCTCTGAGATATATTTCGCAATCCTACCCTACTTTATCTTGGAATTGGGAGGATCAAGCGTGGCCATAGGTATAGTAGCAGGTGTGACAGACGGGTTTGTCTCCTTTCTCAAGGCATTTTCGGGGTATTTAGCGGACAGATTTCGAGCCGGGAAGAAGAGATTCGTGTACTGGGGCTACGGTCTCCCTGCAATTTTCAAGATTGTCATGGCGTTTGCCAAGAGCTGGCCAGTCTTTCTGGTGCTAAGGTTGTTCGAAAGAGCAGGAAAGGGTATAAGGACCGCACCCCGTGATGCGATCATAGCAGAGAGTTCCCATCGAGATAACGTGGGACGAAGTTTTGGCTTTCA
The DNA here is from genome assembly GCA_015522385.1 of Candidatus Heimdallarchaeota archaeon. The sequence goes on along the minus strand of WAMJ01000091.1, from coordinate 5,507 downwards.
CAGAGCTCTAGACTCGTTCGGTGCGGTGATTGGATCACTTCTTTCCTTGTTCCTCGTGTCGGTTCTCCTGCTTTCGAATCAGACGATAATTGTAATAAGTGGCATGGTGGGATTCCTTGCCCTCACTCCGATATTCATGGTGAAAGATCCCGAGATCAAGACCGAATACCACGAGAGGAGGGGAATTAGGGAATTTTTGGACTATGGGGCTTTACCGGGTTATTGGAAGATCAATCTCGTGACCGCCCTTCATGGTCTCTCCTTGCTCTCCTATATGTTCTTGATACTCCTTTCCTCGAACTTACAACTTTTTGGTTTGACTGGGATACCACTGGGGGTATCCCTCTATGTCCTTTACAATATAGTCTATACGCTCACATCCTATGGGGCAGGTGCGCTCTCCGACAGGATTGGCAGGATCAAAACGATAAGATTAGGTTTCGCGATCTACACTGTTGCCATATCCCTACTCTATTTCAGCAACATTTGGGTCCTCATTCTGTCATTTGTCACTTTTGGCATTGCCTATGGATTCAACGAGGGGAACATCAGGGCATTACCTGCCGCCTACATCTCTAAAGAGTTCAAGCCTACTGGTTATGGCATCTTCCATGGGATATTTGGGTTTTCCATACTTTTCGGAAATCTTATTGCAGGATACCTCTTGCAACTGGGTCTTGTCTATATGGTGACCTATGTGATGGTAGTATCTGTTCTCGCCCTGACCTCACTTATTAGTGTCCAGTCCGATGGCTCCACCTAGGTTTGACCTTTATTGGTGGAATATCCAGAGGAGGTTGTACCGGGAGGGGGCTTGGGATCTCTACCGGGGGTGGAACTGGCAGGTCATCAGGAATCTCAAGGGTCTCGGGGACCTCTAGTGATTCTGGAAGCGTCATACTTGGTGAAACGCTTATGGGTTCAGGGATCTCCAACGATTTGGGAACAGGGAGCGGTTCGGGAATGGGAACTGGATCCGGAACTGGCATATCCTCTGGAAGTGGGATGGAAGGTGGTACCACCAGTTCCTCGGGAACAGGTAGCTGCTCGATTTCTACCTCCTCTGTCAGATCTAACTTGGTCCCACAAATGGGACAGTAGACGGTGTCAATTCCTGTTCTATATCCACATTCATTGCAGAAGATCACAGATAAATTATTGTACTACGAGGAAATAAAGATAACGCTTTCCGAACCCCGCTATCTTTATATTACGTATGGATTAGTTTCCCATGTGGAAAGCAAGATATCATACAGACAAGCATTCTCGGTACTAATGAAGGTATGGGCCCTTCAGACCTTACTCCTAGCTGGAGTAATGGTGTGGACGATGAGTGAAAACCAAGCCGGGCGAAATCCAGATCTTCTTCAAATCCCACTCTTCACCCTATTGCTCCAACTCGATCTTGTGATCTTCCTCTTGATAGCCTTGTGGAGCGTTGCCGAATTGGCAAAGGATGTGAATCGGATGGACAGGGTCCTCAGCTATATCCTCATCATTGGCGGATGCATCTACTTCATCAGCGGTGCGATCTCTTACAGAGTACTTCTTGATATCATACCTCCGAATCCAATATCAGAGTATTTCATACCCCTCTATGACATGGACAATGTAAACCCAGATGCTACTATTGATCTATCAGGTCTCGGGAATGTGGCCAATGGAGTACTCTACGCAAATATAGGCCTCATGCTAATTTCAATCGGTCTTGCGATCCTCCATCCCAAAATGACAGCCAAGATTTCCATAGTCCTCTACGGAGTGATCAACTTGGGCTTGACACTAACAGTTTTGTTGATCCCTATGAAGATGTTCATTGTATGGATACCCCTGCTTATTTTTGCCTTTATCACACCAGAGAAAACCTCTTGAGAAGAGTACGAATCTGCCCTGCGTTCTCAAAGACATGAGCCCTCATACCGACAGCTCTTGCACCTTCAACGTTGCGAAGCTTGTCATCTATAAACAGGCACTCTTCTGCTTGGACGTCAAGAATATCAAGGGCCTTTAGATAGGCTTCGGGTTCGGGTTTGATGTGCCCCAGCATTGCAGTTGGGAGGATGTGGTCAAAGGTGTACCCTCTCGTCTCTTCTAGGATCACCGGGACAGACTCCCTCATGGCGTTGGTGAGGATTCCAGTCTTCAGCTTCCCTTCGTATTCTCGAACGATGTCCAACACCTCCTTGTTAATAAGCGGGTACTTGAAGACCTCCTTCCACAGAAAATCTGCACCCACACCCTTCAGACGAGGATTCTGTTCTTGGACGATCCCCCACCAGTCGGAGCTCGATAGTTTTCCCCTGATCAGATCCTTTATGTCCTCATTACCAAAGACGATCTCGAAAAACTCATCCATCTCCATCCCTATGGTTCGGATCACCTCGGAAGTCCTCTCGACATCAATCTCTCTGATCACTCCGTCGTAATCCAGCAGCAGTGCCTTTATCATACTCAATCCAAGGTTTCCAGCTATTTTAATGCATCGCGCACTAGCTGTGCTTCGCTTCTATAATGTAGTTCTTGCTCGCAGTGTATCCGTCGAAATTTACCCTGATGAATCCATCCAGTGGTTTGTCAAAGTCCTCAATTAGGTAGTAATTGAGCACAATTATTATCGTGATCCCGAGATTGACTAGGAGGTACAATACTGGGCTCTCGAATCCCTCAAATGCGAATCCTCCCCAGAGAATGATCGACGCGGAGACATAGAATATCTTAAGGAACATGGGCATGTCGGATGCAAGTCTGCTGATCCGCTTGTTACGGGCTCGTGACAGTGACTCGTAGGTGGAGATGATAGAGGCAAAGACGATTTCATCCCTCTTTGTCTCCACAGATGTAGAGTCGATGACATGCTGGATGTTCAGGAAGTCCTTGCAAGGGAGGATGGAATACATTCTAAACTCGTGGCTAAGCTCATTCTTTTGCACGTACTCGATGTAGTCGACAAGAGCCTTCTCCATCTTGCTGGACTCCTTCAGGTCGTCAAAGTAGTCCGCAGAATTCCAGATGTTGATGATCGCCTCGTTCTCCTCCCGAACAGCCTGCTCTGCTTCCTTAAAATTCGACCAGACATTGTTTAAGATGAACGCTGATATTAAGGCGTATATTGTCCCAATAGCTCCTACAACATCGGATGCACGGATCTCTATCAATAGAACCAATATGCTCTGCCCAGGATAGAAGAGGAAAAGTTCTATGACCAGAGAGGTAAAGATGACAGAGAATACACGGACAAGGATCTTCTTTTCAGATTTTTCCACAAGGAGTCATGATTGCTGGTTTAATAATAGTTACGAGCTACATCCGAACTTAGACTTTCGGGAATTTAATTCGGGTGCGCTCTAAGGGTGTGCCCGTAAACTTCACATAGGTATTCGTAGCCCAGATGGTAATTTCACGATCCTCGCATCCCGTTAAGTCTATCATCAAGGGAATTCCCTCTATTCTTAGCGTTACCAGTTTGGGAAAGCTTCCGAGGATATCTCGCAGGATCAGTTTATTGAATTTGTTTCCCCCGATATCGAGTTCCGTTACTGCTGGTAGCGTGGGGAATTTAGGGACTGTCTCAAGGCCATTGGCATTTATAGAAAGTGACTCCAGCAGATCACAGCTACTGAAGATCACTGGATCAAAGTCCATCAGTTCGTTCCCATTGATCTCAAGCCGCACAAGGGATGAGGGTAACCTGAATTTGGTAGGGTCGAAGCTAATGTCACTCTCCCTTATTGTGAGATCAGTCATAGGACATCCAGAAAAGGTATCGTCACTGAAATGCACGTCACACCCTCTGAACCTAAGAGTTCGGAGTGATTCATGTACCATTCCCTCTACATAGATCTTGCTCTTGTATGCAAAGAGATGCTCCATGGAATCTGGAAATTTGTCAATGGATACCTCACAGTTGACCACGGTGTATATAGAAGCCCCATCCAGATACTCTATGTCTTCCGAGTTCTCAATGATCACATTGTATAAATCATCATCGGCGTCTATGACATCACCCCGTTTGTACTCCCGGATGGCCTCACCACCATACCCAAGACCTCGGAATTCCGAGATGTAGAACAGACGACGATATAACTCATGGTTGACTTCCTTGAGCCCCATAACGTCATTGACAGAGAACTCAGCGACCCTATACTGGGTGAGTTCTGAAAGAGACTGATTGGGTGTGATCCTGTAGTACACCACGAAGATTAATGAGAGATCTAACTGCGCTTCGTTCAATGACTGGATCCACATATCCCGAGTGCTCACACCCCCTTCCTTAACAAAGAGAACCGCGATTGTTGCCCCTTGGAAGAACATCTTCCTGACCCTGAGAAACCTTTCGTTGGGACTCACTTCCCAGTTTGAGAGAGAGATTTCCACCGAGAGGTACTGTCCTTTAGAGTAGGTACAATCAACGCCCACCGTGTTGAAATAACTCTTGGAAAATCCAATCGTGCCTAGAAGCTTGAGCAACTCTGTTGGACTTTCGTTAGAGAGGTGGAGAACCTTGAATACGATTGTCGGTTCTCTCATACTTTCTAACAAGTTATATAGTTTAATAACTCTTTTTTGAGGTATACAATAATTGTTCAAGAGTAACCATTGAATAGATGAAAGCTGTATCAATGTATGAATTATTGATTTGTAATGAAAGTATCTTCCTTTGACTGGATAGGTTGTCATACCTATTGAATATCGAATTGCAAACCTCCAGTAAACTATAATTATAACTTTGCTACATGCTATAGAACAATTCATCAGAGATAATAACAGATGAATATTATAATATTAATGAAGGACATATACAATAAACATGGATGATTTATTTTTAGAATTATATCTTCCTATTATAGCGTATGAAATAACGGGATATCGAATCTGGACGGGTACAAACATAATACAAGAGGTTCCGAACATGTCACCATATCAAAAATACGGATGAACAGACAGATGAATATGTCTAGCAAACTAAGTCAACACTCCTTAGCACATAATCCATACGGGAAAGGTTGAAAATGATTGAAGAAAATAGGTATTTTCGCTATTTGCAAGGAAGCTTTTTGAAATTCACAAATTACACTAGAATATGCCGAACGACTTAGAAAAAATGAGACTGGAGAACTGGAAATCGTTCTTTCCATTAATTCAGGTCTTTTTCTACTTTGGAGAGGGATACAGTCTTGGAACCCTACTTCTAATAGTACCGTTATACGTGACCAGAGTAATTGGTGTGGATACGGACACTGCGGGCATCGCAGTCGCCTTTGCAGGTATTCCATGGCTCATCAAGATTATCTACGGGGTGATCTCAGACAGATTCGCTTTCGGGAAGTACGGAAGAAGGAAGCCCTACTTACTACTGATCAGCATTACCTCACTACCCCTCTGGCTCTACTTCACAACCCTTACCGAGTTCAATTCAATGTATCTCGGAGTTCTGTTCGTGATATCGACACTTGCAGCATTTGCGGATACAGTGTTAGACGGATATGTCGTGGACATCACACCCGAGG
>WAMJ01000090.1 GCA_015522385.1 Candidatus Heimdallarchaeota archaeon | reverse complement strand
TCCTCTTCTTCTCTTTCTTCTCTGTAACGGGGGATTCCTGCACCTTTCCAGCATACTCTGCTACCTTGTACTTCGCCTCCCTCTGATCCTCGACGGAGAGCACGGGTCCGGAGTTCTTCGCTTTCTCAAGTAGCTCGTAGAAGCTCTTCTCGCTCTTGTCGTTGTCACCCTCGTAGATGGTGTAGGTCAGCGGTAGGTAGTTCCTCGTCTGGTCGATGCTCTGTGCCAGCTTCTGCCCTGAGAACTTCTCCTCGCGGTTGGCGTTCTTCCCGATCCAGACGTAGATTGCCTCGTTCATGTCTAGCACGTAGACGTCGTCGGACTTGAGTGAGCTCCGGTCGAGCTTGACCTCCTCGGTGAACGTCTCGTCTACCTCGTTGGTCTCGGTCTTGGTGTACACCCTGAAGAGCTTGTACTCGACCATGTCGAGCTCGGCTGCCTTCAAGAATCCGGGGGTATCATCGTCAATCACGGTGATGTCGAACTTGAAATCCTCAGGCTCCTTACCCTGATTGATGGTGTATACCTCAGGCTCTCCACCCCTCTCCTCCGTGTCAATCTTGTTCACGACCCACGCTGCGACCCCCTTCTCATCCACCGAGCAGTCCTTGCCGAGCCAGATCCACATGGTTTTTCCTTCGTCGAAGACATAGACGTCCCCGTCCTTGAGTTCGACGGACCCTTGGAGGTCCTCGTCTATGACTTTCAGTTCTCTTCCCTGTACTTGTAGAAGTCTTGTCATAGGTCTACTGTGTAAAATATATTACATAAACCAAACTGCTCACTTTTGTAAAAATTTTATGTGCTGTAAAGCTCTGTGATACGGTCGAGGATCTGCGTGTCGCTGAGCACCTCGGTCGCCATGGAGAAACCGTAGTCGGCCAGCTGGTTCAGGATGTCGAAGATCTCCATGGCCACAGCCTGATCGGTGGCATTGATGAGCTGCTCCGAGAGCATCTTGATCGTTCCTTCCGTGCCGAACCTCTGCTCGTACAGACGCATGCCAACGCGTATCCAGCGAACGAAGGCGACAAACGCCTCGTCCTCGTTCTTCGCCCCCTTGAACTCGAGGACGTACGGCTCCTCGTCGAGGAAGTCATCCAACCTGAGGGTGAGCTCGATGTGCCAGTCCTGCCTGACACTGGGGAGTTGCAGGTCACGTTTGAACTCCTCCTCCCACGAGAGGGCTGTGTCGGTATTCAGAAGCGAGGCGGCCCTGAACTCCCCTTGGGTGTCCTTGATGATCACCCTGAATCCCCAGAGGTTGTTCTCAGACGGAGGTATCCTCAAGAGCTTAGGTGTAATCTTCGGCCTCCTCACGAGGTTCGTCGCAGTGAGCAGGGGTCTGATCTGGCTGATGATCGAGCTGAGTTTCCCGTTCTTCACGGCGTGGTGGATCTCCTCGCTGGGAAACATGGAGAGCTTGTACATTATCCTCTCATCACCCCTCTGCAAGGTGTTCTTGGTCCAGTACTCAAGGTCGAAGGTCTGGTCAATCACTGCGTAGGGAGAGGGCTCCCCGATCATCTTGAGGGAGAGCGTGTTGATCTGCTCCCGCATGAAGTCCTCCGAGATCTGCCCCGTGGGTCTCCAGCCCGTCCCACCTAACCTGAAAATATCCTGCATGATCTCGAGGATGATCCTCGTACGGTGGTCCTCTCGGTTGACGTGGTGGAGCAGTCTGTCGAAGTAGTCGAGTACCTGATAGAAGTTCTCCCCCTTGCCGATGTCCTGCAGATCCGTGACGAGATCCGAGAAATCAATAATCACCGGTCGCTCTGAGGGCAGTAGAGCCGTCCTTGCGATCTCCTCCTGCATCTTCTCCGTCTCGATCTTCTCCAGCTCATCGAGTTCCGAGAAGGCCTCTAGAAGCTCTGCCTGTGACATCCCGAACTCATTAAGTTCGTCTGCTGGTGAGCTCTCCTCAGGTACGAGGTCTTCGAGCTCAGCCAAGGCAGCGAAGGGATCGTCAGGGTCAATGCTGGATACAGAGGAAGTTGTCAGGTTATCCCCCAGCGCCTCTGCGAGTTGCTCGAGGTTCGCAAGGGGGTCGTCGCCCTCCAGCTCGATCGTCTCAAACTGATCGCCGAAGGACTCGAGGGCGTTCAACGCGTCGTCCTGGTCCATGGCGGACAGCACGTCACCGATGTCCGTGGGCTTGTCCTCGCCCCTGATCTTGACCTGGGACATCCGCTTGTCCGTGTGCCTGATGTTGGACTTGACGGCCCAGAGCTCCTCGTAGTCCACGTCGTCCACCGGGTTGAGCACCTTGTCTACCTCCTTTTCGAGGATGTCGATGATCCTGAAGTAGGACCAGAGGTACGGCATCTTTGAGAACGCCACCTTGAACATGTGCAACCTGTCCATGGCCTCACCGACCGTGGTCTCGAAACGTATAGGGTCGTTCCTGAAATTTTCGAGGATCCTCGTGTCGAGGATGCTCAAATCGGCCTTGGGCATCAGCTCCGCCTGCTCCGAGTCCTTCCTACGGACGACGTCCTCGGGGCTGAACAGGAGGTACCAACCAAGGGGGACGAGATCATTGCTACTGAAGGCAGGGACGATGTCCTCGTCCTCTTCGGTCTGCCTGAGCGGATCGACTCCTATAAACAGATTGGCTGGCACAGATAGAAATAGTCGTGGGGGTTAATAATTGTATTGAATAAACTTGACGTCCGCTGAGACTCCCCCATGAGCACCTACGCTCTGAAACGAGGAACGTCCCATATCAACCCCAAGTGGATATCAGGAGAGCTCGAATGAGTACTTGCACTTAAGACCACTAATAGGGGAGCTATACAGTATGAAAGAAGAACAGGAGGGTCAGTATCAAAAAGGAGGGGTAACCTCTTGTGCAATACCAGAACTAACCTGATTATCAGACCTCATCGAAGAGCCACGGGGAGGTGGCCCCCATGAGCTCATCGACTCTCTCCCTGTCCTCGTACAGGTAGTACAGTGCTGCCCTGACGCTGCTGAGGATGGAGTTCCCGTCCTGCGGGGTCATGCTCCAGAAGTAGAGGTTCCGCCCATTGACGGCGATAGAGGGCTCGACGATGACCGACTGATTTAGGATCCTGCCGTAGTAGCCGTGGTCCCTGCCAAAAGAGAAGACCTGGTTGACCGAGGTCTTGTTGGTGATCGCCAGCTGCGGGATGTCATGGATGATCTGGAGAATGTCCTCCTTGCTCATCTCCTTCTTCAGGGTGAAGTGAGCGGACAGCGTGTGCATGTACTGTGAGTTGACCTTCAGAGCTGTGCTGAATACGTCAATGTCGTGCCCGAGGGTTGTGAACAGTCTGTGAACGTCCTTGGCGTGGTGGGTCCCGAACTTGTCGTACTTGGCCTTTGTGATCTCGGGAGCAGGCACACTCTTGTTCTGGGAGACATCACTGGCCCTCCTGATGAAGGTGAGATCCGCGTGGTCGAGGTTGTTCACACCGTTGGCGAAGCCAAAGTGCTTCACCGCGGCAGCAGCGGCGTGGGTGTTGCAGGAGGCAATCTGCACGTACTTCTCGTACTTGCCCTTGGTGAAGATCTCCTCGTTGATTCCCGAGGCGTATATCTTGCCGAACTGTGACTCAGAGCCCTGTGCCATGAATCCCTTGATGGAGTCCTCGTACTTGGAGTAGTAGTGCTCCTTGTTGTACATCCCCACACCCTCCTTGGTCGCATCGATGACGACGTCAGCCTGCTTGAGCGCGTCGTCGAGAGTCATGGAGGGCTCGAGATCCAGCTCCCTGAACTGGGACTCTCTGCCCGCTTCGACAACCATCTGTCCACCCCTGCGGACAAGGCTGGAGAGCATCGGCCGGTCGGTGAGCCTTGCGGTGTGTTTGTAGAAGAGAACCTCGTCAATGCCGAGTTCTTTCTTGATTCCGAGAAGCAGTGAGATCAACGGTTCACCGATTGTACCGGTACCGTTCACGAGTACAGTATTGCTCATTAATTCCGCGAGTGAGAATTCCGAGTTAAAAATAAATTGTTATATGGTCATAAAATTGTCTGTGACACTACTTCAGATTCTCAAGTTTCAGCGGGAGAGAACGTAGATTTCTTAAGCGAATGGTAGCGAGCCTCTGGACGTCATGGGGGACTTTTCGCTCACGGTTCACGTGCACGGTGGTCATCCCCAGCCTCCTAGGCTTGAGAATCTCGTGCAATGAGTTCCCTAGCATGATCGCATCCGACGGAGCTGTCCTCGTCTGCTTGAGCATGCGCTTGTAGAACTGCAGGGTGTGTTTGGTCGAGGCCACATCGTCGAAGCCAATGACGGAGTCGAAAAGATGCTCGATCATGTTGGCTCTAAGGATGCCCTTGATGTGCCCCGAGAAATTCGAGCTGGCAGCGTGAAGCACGTAACCCTCCTCGGTGAGCTCATTCAGGATATCACGTACCTCAGGGTAGAGCGCCTCGATCCGGCAGGCTACGTTGTACTCAAACGGTCTATGGCGGAGATTGCCGCCATCCACGTCCGAGGTGTCGAGACCCGAGTATAGGCACTCCGAGAAGACCTCATCGTTCTTCCGAAGGAAATCGAGAAACTTCTCCCCCTCCTTCGGGGTCTTGCTGTCCCGGAGAAAGCTGTATGCCTTCGTCTCCCACGTGCTGTATGCCGAGTCATACCTCTGGGTAGCGGACTCTTCCTGCAGATCGAAGTCGTCCATGAGGTGACGGATCGTGAGCTGTCGGTACTTCTGGAAGATCAGCTTGGAGTTCACGATGACACCGTGAAGGTCGACGAAGATCACGTGCGGTTTCATTGACTTCAGCTCAGGGACTATATCTGAATCTAGCGTTTATTCTATAAAACCTTCACTCTCGCGACCCAAAGATTGCAGTGCCAATTCTGACGTGGGTGCTACCCGCTCGTACCGCACTCTTCCAGTCTCCGCTCATCCCAGCGGAAAGATAATCCAGCGAAAGATCGGAGACCATATGGGCGACGCGACTGAACGCTTCAACCTGCTCTTCCTCAGTCCATGAGACCGCACCGATGACCATCAGACCCCGGACGTCCAGTCCTATATCCCTACCGTGCTGGACCAGATCACCCACCTCCTCCGGGGGCACGCCCGACTTGCTGAGCTCCTCGCTGATGTTCACTTGGATCATCACGGGAGAGCTGTACCCCACCCGCTTCAGCCGGTCGAGGACACGGGTGCTGTCGACAGCATGAACGACGTCCGCCACCGAGGAGACCGCAGGGACGTTCCTCCTCTGCAGGTGCCCGATGAAGTGCCAGCGGACGGGCAGGTCCAGCTGACGGGCCTTGTGAACCAGCTCCTGTGCGTAGTTCTCCCCGAAGTCCCGGTGACCGCAGTCGTAGGCGGCAGTGATGTACTCAGGGGGTCTCGTCTTCGAGACAGCGACCAGCGTGGGACAGGATCTGCCCAGCTCGTCGCAGTAGCTCTCGATCTCGGAGAGCACGGAGCTCAGGCGGTCAGACACACGGGCGACAAGCTCCTCGGAGTGATCAGCCACCACGACCCGCCTCCTCCAGACGAACGAGCGACTCCCCCAGCGTGATCGAACCCCCCAGAACCTGCCGGGCAAGCCCCAACGCCTCGGATCGCAGCGACTGCTCGTAACGCTGCACGACCTCCTGAAGGATCGTCTCGGAGATCTGCACGACCAGCTTCTCCACACCCCTACCAGAGCTCATCAGGTACTCGTGGTGCCGATCCAGAGAGCGAAGAAGCTCCTCCTGCCCCGTGCCCTGAAGCGCAGATACCGCGACCACAGGGGGCGTCCATTCCCTCTCCTCCGCTGACAGGTGTAGCAGGTTCGTTATCTGTGACCTGATCTGCTCCGCGCCCGGAAGGTCTGCCTTGTTCACAACGAAGACGTCCGCGATCTCCAGTATACCCGCCTTGAGCATCTGGATACCGTCACCAAGCCCAGGAACCGAGACCACCACCGTCGTCTGGCAGTACTTCATCACGTCGATCTCGGACTGACCTGCACCAACCGTCTCCACGAGGACACGGTCGAAGCCGAACGCCCGGTACAGATTCAGCACCTCGAAGATCACCGAGTTCAGACCGCCGAGATGACCACGAGTCGCCATACTCCGGATGTACACCCCCTCGTCCGACGTGCTCTGAAGCATACGGATACGGTCACCCAGAATGGCTCCATGCGAGAACGGGCTCGAAGGATCAACCGCCACCACCCCGACCGTCAGACCAGCGTCACGGTAACTCCGGATCAAACGGTCGACGATCGTCGACTTCCCCGCACCAGGAGGACCCGTCACCCCGATCACAGGAATCGAGGAGTCCTGAACGACCAGTGCCTCCGCCAGTCGACGACCAACCTCGCTCCCGTTCTCCACGTGCGTGATCCCACGGGCAAGCATCCGACGATCACCCGACCGAAGACCGTCCAGAATCCGCTCAAAATTACTCACAGCTCCTACACACCACCCATTCTATATGAATTGTCCTACCACGACCGAAATGAAGATTAATAAATTCATACGTGTAAAGAAAATCGTGGCAGAACACACCATCGAACTCAAGGTCGGGATGGACAAGGAGCTCAAACAGACCCTAGAAAAACAGCAGTACTTCCTCGCAGGAAGGCACAGCGGAGTCAAGCTGTGCCACTGGACAAAGAAGGACATGCTGAACCAAGGACAGTGCTACAAGCACACCTTCTACGGAATAGACTCTGCATTCTGCATGCAGGTGTCTCCCGCTCTCACGTGGTGCACAGAGAGATGCCTCTTCTGCTGGAGAAGCTCCAGCTACGCCTCCGGAGACAGCATGGACGACATCGAGCACGACGCACCCGACTGGCTCGTTAGGGAGATGATCAGAGGACAGCAGAAACTCCTCTCAGGATATGGAGGAAACCCTAAAGTAGACCGAAAACACTGGGAGGACGCTCAGACACCAAGACACGTCGCCATCTCTCTGTCAGGAGAACCGACTCTCTACAAGCACCTCGACGAGTTCATCCAAGTATGCCACGATCTCAACATGACAACATTCCTCGTCACCAACGGGACAAACCCAGAAGTTCTCGAAAAACTCGAAAACCTACCCACTCAACTCTACCTCACAGCAGCGGGACCAACACAGGAAATACACTCAGCAATAACCAGACCATTCAACCCCAAGAGAGCTTGGGAGAACTTCAACAGAACCGTCGACGTCATGGCCGAACTCGACACAAGGAAGGTCGTCAGGATGACCCTCGTCAAGGACAAGAATATGTCACACCCAGAGAAATACATGGATATATTCTTCAGAGCAAAAGCTCACTTCCTCGAAGGCAAGGGATTCGTCAGCGTAGGAGACGCCAGATCAAATTACGGATACGAGAGAATGCCTGCAATCGAGGACATGAGAGAATTCGCACAGGAAATCGTCGACCACAGCGAGGGAAGACTACAAATCATCGACGAAGCCCCGAGCTCATGCGCCGTACTCATCGCAGAACAGGACCACCCGTGGAGATACCTCAAGCGGGAATGAGAGATTATACATCCTCACCTGTAATCAAACAACCCATAGCAAACCGCAGAAGAGATATCCTGCGGAATATACAGCAAGAGCCTACAGCCGGATCTTGCAGAAATAAGACCCAGAACCTACAGAACTAACACCACAAAACTAACAGCCAAATCCTGCAGATATAACGCCACAGAACTAACAGCAAGAACACCCAGAACAACAACAAACACCGCCATGAAGAGAACCTATACCAAAACACCAAATATCCAGCAACAAGAGATTATAACAGACCAAATCTCAGCCCAGAATAAGACAAATACCCCAAATGGCTTTTTCACCTGAAACATACCTATAATATTAAAATGAGAAAAATCAACCATAGTATGAGAATGTAATTCTCGATGTCAGAGGTGAACTTTATGTCCACAGAAGTTCAGAACCAAATCAGTGAAGCTATTCAGATATTAACCATGATTGCAGACGACAACTCAGTCCCACGCAATATTAGAAAGGCAGCAACCAAAAGCATCGATACTCTACAGGATGAGAGCATGGATCTAAACCTGCGCGCCACTAACGCGATCGAACTCCTCGACGAGACAACAACCGATCCAAACTGCCCGTACCACGCAAGAACTCTGCTGTGGCAGGCAATAACAAGACTGGAAATACCAGTCTCATAAAACTAAACACTCCACAGAGTGTAAAAAAATACGGCGGGATGTCCGAGCCTGGTCCATGGAGGTAGTCTCGAAAACTACTGTGCTTTGCACTCGCGAGTTCAAATCTCGCTCCCGTCATCAAACCTCCTACATTCAATATCCAACGTTTTACACTATTTACAAGAATATTTGCATTGCATCTTACAGACCGAGTTATGACTAGGGATGGTTGAAAAATTCAGTGACAGAGTCGCTTATTCTTCAGATGATTATGAATCTTAGTGGAGTCATGTAGTGCCATCAGATTGTCATTCTCATCACGGGTCACAATCACTGCTCCCCATTGCGGGTTCTCACCTTGTTGCTGGGATGGGAGATATCGACGGTACTGATCCTGTGGGAGTTAAAACAGGCTTATGATGTAGATGAGGACGAATCCGTAGACGACGAGGAAGGTGTTGCCCAAGGTGTCCTTGTATGTCTGTTCGAGGATCTGTGGTGCCCTGTCGTCGAACTGGGAGAAGTTCAGGTCTACGACATGCTTTACGGCTGAGTCGGATGCCGGCATTGCGTGGTATATGATGTAGAGTAAGATGAAGATGAAAGTAGTTGCTTTGAAGATCTGGAGGGAAGTGAGGGTCGTCAGCAGGATCGTGGCCGTTGTGACGGCGAGTAGTGTGACGATGTGCACCTTTTGTTCTTTGAGTAACTTCTTCTGTTGTGTCCTGATCTCGGATCTCAGGCTGGGCATTGACTCGGCTGGGAATGCCCCTGTCTCGAGGTACGTACGGAGGTACTCCTCGTCCTTGGGCGGTGCGGCACGCGTTTCTATTGGTGGAGGCTGGAAGGTTGTTCTCTTGATCTTTGAGGGGTCGAAGTCCCGGGAGAAGTTCCCACGGGCGACGAACTCGTGGACGTTGAATATCCCCTGATCTACGGAGGCTCCCCATGCCTTTCTGCTCCCTACACCGTAGAATACCCGCATCACCCGGAGTGTGACGTTTTCGAGTTCCTGCTCCCATGGAGTATTCTCGTGGAAAATATTGTCCTTTATCCATAGCTGGTACTTCTCACCTGCTTTCTTGAATCCCCTCTTTCCTCTGTAGAGCCTGCCCTCCCACCTGAGTATCCAGTCTGATTTCGGAGGATCTGGGTTCTCGGACAGAAAGACACTGAACCTCATCTTGACACTGACTCTCTTCTCGTACTCGTGGCGGATGATCTCTTCCCATCCATTGGTCATCTCACCGGTCAGAATCAGCATCTCGAGGAAATCATGCGACAGCTTCTGTAGGTGCTTAGGGAGTAGTGCGAAGATGCTCCATTTCTCGAGGAGACTGGGGAGCAGTGACATGATGAGTATCTTTCCCCTCTTGCCGTGTTTCCCTAGGTCGTTCGAGGTCTCGATGATGTGGGAGAGGTACCGTATTCTCGGGATGATATCTGCATCGATTATCTGCTTCCTCATCCCCGCGAGCTCTGTGTAGTACTCGTCGGGGGTGATCTGTCCGTTGGTGTAGGCCTCCATTACACCCTGTGGGGTGCTTGGATCCACAGTGCGATACACCTTCTCCTTTCTCACCTCGGCCACACCGGTGGTTGGTTCCCAGAAGATCTGGTTGAGGACGAGCAGGGGAGGGACTGTGTACAGCACCATGAAGATTGATGTCACGAGTGGATCGGGTGCCGTGAGGTACTCTGTGAATTTGCGGAAGTAGGAGTAGGAGATCCCCAGTACCACATAGAGTATCCACATCCCGAGGTGGGGGTAGCGGAAGCCGGACTTGGATCTGAACTCCGACCTGAATAGTGGTCTGTACTCGAACTGTGAGATGGTGTCGAAGGTGAAGACGTAATAGGTGAGGAACCAGAGGAATACGTAGATGATCAGGAGGTTGATCCCAAAGAATTCCATGACATTGACGATGAGGAAGAGGATGATCCAGACAGAGACGATGATTCCGACGATGAAGACAGTATAGAACGCCTTCATGGCAAGAGACATCTGGTAGTACTTGTCCCTCCATCGGATCAGCTTGATGAAGACGGTGATGTATGAGAACACAAAGACCGTGGAATACATGTAGTCGGGGTTGTCTACCACGTACTCTGCCAGCAGCCCAATAGCGATTGTGTAGAGCACGAGCAGAGCAAAGTATATCCTCTGATTGTAGAACATGAGGTATGCGAGAGACTTCATCCTTGCTGTCTCTGCACAGGGAAATATTTGAATTTACCGCACAGCAAAGATGGGGGGTGCACCAGCGATCCATCTACGTAGATACCCTGCTGGAATTCGGTTCCTGATCCGTCGGAGGAGGATAGGTATGTCTTGGAGTATATTAGGTGTGGTACGTATTCTCGACGTGGCATGTGTTCTCGTTGGTGTTCTAGATGTGGGAGTATTCTAGACGTGAAAGGTGTCCCCGGTAGTGTTCTGGTACGTATCCCCAGTGGTGTTCTAGAAGAGGTTCATCAGGTACATGAGGACGAATCCGTAGATGACGAGAAATGTGTTTCCAAGAGTGTTATTGAATGTCTGTTCCAATATCTGTGTCCTCCTTCCATCGAACTCTGACAGCCCCATTCGAAGGATTTGGATAGCGGCCGAGTCCGAGACGGGCAGTGCGTGGTAGACGATGTACATCATGGTGAAGACGAATGCGACCGCCTTGAAGATCTGGAGGGAGGTGAGGATCGTCAGCAGGACTGTGACAGCTGTGACGGTGAGGAGCGTGAGGACGTGCCGTTTCTGCATCCTTGTGAATCTCCTCTGCTGTGCCCTGATTTCGGATCGCAGGCTGGGTCTTGACTCAGGGGGAAAGGCACCTGTTTCGAGGTAGGTCCTGAGGTACTCCTCGTCCTTGGGTTGCGGGACCTGTGTCTCCATCGGTGGAGGCTGGAAGGTGGATCTTTTGACTTTAGAAGGGTCAAAATCCTGTGAGAGATTGCCATGGGCGACGAACTCGTGGAGGTCGAATATTCCACGGTCCACGGAGGCTCCCCAAGCCTTCCTGCTCCCCACTCCGTAGAAGACCCTCATCACACGGAGCGTGACGGTCTCGAGTTCCTGCTCCCAGTCGGACAGCCCGAGGAAGTAGTTGTCCAGAGTCCACTGTCTGTACCTCTCAGCCACCTTCTGGAAGCCCTTCTTTCCCCGGTAAAGCATGCCCTCCCACCTGAGTATCCAGTCCCTTTTAGGTGGCTGTGGATTCGCCGAGAGGAAGACGCTGAACCTCACCTTGACACTGACCCTCTTCTCGTACTCGTGGTGGATGATCTCCTCCCATCCTTCGCTCATCTCACCGGTGAGGATGAGCATTTCGAGGAAGTCGTGAGAGAGCTTCTGCAGGTGCTTGGGGAGAAGGGCGAAGATGCTCCACTTTTCAAGGAGGCTGGGGAGCAGTGACATGACGAGGACCTTTCCCCTCTTGCCATCTCTCCCGAGGTCGTTCGAGGTCTCGATGATGTGGGAGATCTGTCGAATTCTTGACATGATATCGCTGTCGACCATCTGCTCCCTCATCCCCATGAGCTCCGAGTAGTACTCGCTGGGGGAGATCAGACCGTTTGTGTACGCCTCCATAACACCCTGTGGGGTGCTTGGATCCACGGTGTGATCCACCCTCTCCCTTCTTACCTCGGCAACACCGGTGGCGGGTTCCCAGAATAGTTCATTGTGCACGAGCAGGGGAGGGATGGAGTAGAGCACCATGAAGATGGATGTCACGAACGGGTCAGGAGCGGTCATGTACTCAGTGAATCTCCGCAGGTAGGCGTACAGTATCCCCAGAACGACATAGAATGCCCACATCCTGAGGTGGGGGTAGTGGAAGCCTCGCTCCGACGTGAAATCAGACCTGAACAGTGGTCTGTACTCGAACTTCGAGATGGTATTGAAGCTGAAGAAGTAGTAGGTGAGGAACCAGAGGAAGACGTAGATGAATATCAAGTTAATCTCGAAGAACGCCATGACGTTGACGATGAGGTAGACGATCACCCAGACGGAGATGATACTTCCGATGATGAAGACGGTGTAGACGGCCTTGACAGTGAGGTCGAGTCGGTAGTACTTGTCCCTCCACCCGTACAGCTTGATGAGGACGGTGATGTACGAGAACACGAGGACCGTGGTGTACATGTATTCAAAATTATCCAAGACGTACTCTGCGATGATCCCCATGAGACCCGAGTAGACGAGGAGTAAGGTAAAATACAGTTTCTGGTTATCGAACATCAGGTGGGCCAAGGATCTCATGACAGATGCCTCTGCATGGAGGTGTATTTGAATTTACCTTACAGTCGAGGAGAATTTGAACCCTTTCTACGAGCGTTGGAAAGTGTTCATGAGGATGTATTGTGCACACTATATTTTTTATAGCAGATCCATCATCTGTCTGTGAGCGAACCGTGGAAGGATACGCTGGAGATAGACGAGCTGGTGCACTCACCCATACGTCTGTCCCTCCTGCTCTTCCTCCTACCTAGGGACGAGGTGAAGTACAGGGAGATCCAGTGGGCGCTCGGTCTCACGGCCGGAAACCTCACATCCCACCTGAAGAGGTTGCAGAAGGCGGACTTGGTGGAGATTAGGAAGGTTTTCGTGGACGAGCGACCCATGACGGTCGTCAGCATTACTCAGCGGGGTAGGACTGCGGTCAGGGAGTACTCGGACAAGCTCTACCACGCCCTCGGGAAGGTGCTGGAGAGCGGTGATGTGTAGAGTACCGTAGAATGGAGACTGGTTGGATTTTGGACGAAGACGCAGAGAACCGGTGCTAGTCCTTCTTGGATACGAGAGGAGGATCTTTGGAAGGGAGTGTAAGACTCTTGGAGGAAAGTGTAAAAGACTCTTGGAGGGAAAAATTGAGATATTTGGAAGGATGTACTGATCCTTGGATGGAATTACAAATGACCTTGGAGGAGGGTAGAATGCTAGATTAGCTTTGTTCGTGAGACGATATTCAGCCAATGTCCAAGCGAGCAAAGATCAATGTGCGATCTCCTGCAGGACACTGATCCTTGATCTCAGCACGTGGTTTCCAGGGTCTATCTCCAGCAGTTTTCTGAAGTGAATCTCGGCGTTTTTATACTCCTGCAGGTCCATGTAGCTCTCACCGAGGACGTACAGGGCGACGATGTTCTCGGGTTCGTCCAGCAGCACGGTCTTGGCCCGTGCGAGTCTCACCGACGTCTGGTCCGTGGTTGTGAACACGTTGCAGAGGTTGTCGAATGGTGCGTAGTTGGGGAGGAACGGTCCCTCGTTACCCTCGTCCTTCCTCCATAACTCGAGGAGTTCCCAGTACAGCAGCTCCTTTGGATCCAGCAGTAGTCTGTTCCTCAGGATGGCCATCGCACGGTCACGGTCCCCACTGAAGAGGTGGTAGTAGATGTAGCTGGAAACGACGAGGGGATTACGTCCGTCCAGACCGTAGGCCTCCTCGTAGGCCATGTTGGCAGTCCCCATCTCACCGATGGAGTGGGCAAGTCGGGCGATGTTTACCCATCGAATCGCGCTCTCCTCCCTGAAGTTCACCAACCGGTCGAGGATGCGTCGTACCTCCTCGTCCTTCCCGAGGTTGGCGTAGACCTCCCCTACAATCAGGAGGGCTGAGGTATCGTAGATTGCATCGAGGTGTGAGCTGAAGAATCCGAGTGCCTTGTCAAGGTTCTCGTCGTCATCCAGCAGATAGAAACTGCGCATGAGCTTGGCGTGGGCACGGTGGTTGGCGCTGTTCAGCTGTATGGCGTCGTAGTAGCAGACCACGGATCTGCTCATCTCCAGACTGTTGTAGGCGATATCGCCCTCCTTCTCCATGAGCTTGGACCGCACGATTGCACGGGGTAACTCCATGTATCTGCTTTCGAGGAGGGCGATCTCGCGGTCTAATCCCTCGTCTCCTATCAGGGTGGTTGGTACGTCAATGACACTCACCCGTTTTCTCGACGGTGGTGGTATTTAAACTTCTGAAAGACGGGTCAGTCACCTCTGGGGTAGTTCGAGAGGATCGAGATATAGAATTCATGCTGAGTTTCATCGCGGCGATAAGAGATACCCTCATTCCGACTGAATTCGGGACCCACGTCAAACACCCTCTCCTCAAAGGTAATACCGCAGTCCCTACAGACAACATGGCCTTGGTAGTGTGTCAGATCAGCGTGTATGCAGAGGTTCTCTCCAGTCACTCCTCCGGTGGTGAAGAGTGTGAGGACCTCGAGAAACCTTGCACGTAGATTCGGTGACAGCCTAGAGATGTAATCATTACAGGAGGAGGACGAGCAGAAACCGACTTTCTCCCCTTCCACATCTAGGATTGTATGCGGATTGGATTCACTGTCTGCACAGTATGAGCACTGCTTAGAGTTCAGGGAGTTATAGAGTATTTAAGACTATGTGGATAACCTAGCTGAAATTTCTTCCCCAGATGGTGTCCATCATCACGGAGTTCTGCTCCTCGGAGTAGATCAGCTCACCCTCACGTTCGTCGGTGTCATATGGGCTCTCGACGCCAGAAAGGATGGTGGTTACCTGCACGGTGTCCCGCATGTTCGGATCGATGTGCGTACCCCAGATGATCTCGGCACCCGAGCCGATCTCGTCGGAGATGTTCGTCACCGCGTTCTTGATCTCCTCCAGCACGAGGTCAGGACCACCGGTGATGTGGATCAGAGCTCCCTTGCAGCCAGATATCCTTGCCTCCAACAGGTTGTGAGCTAGCGACTCGTTCAGAGCGTCCTCCACCCTGTTGGGCCCAGATGCCTCTCCGAGCCCGATAACCGAGGTCCCCCGCTTCTTGAGGATGGAGCGGATGTCCGCGAGGTCGACATTGACGAACGCCGGGTTGATGATCAGGTTGATGATGCCCTTGACAGCACGGATGAGCACCTCGTCCACCACCTCAAATGCCAGTTCGACGGGGATGTTGGGTGCGAGCTTGAGCAGCTTCTCGTTGGGGATCACGATCACGGTATCGCAGGAGTTGTAGAACCGCTTCAGCCCCTCGAAGGCATTGTTGATCCTGTAGTCACCCTCCATCTCGAAGGGCAGGGTGCATACACCAACAACGAGTGACCCTGACTCCTTGGCGATCTCGGCGATCACTGGTGCAGCTCCCGTCCCAGTCCCTCCACCTAGCCCCGTGGTCACGAAGACCATGTCCGCACCGTGCACGATCTCCTTGATCTCCTCCCTCGTCTCCTCGGCTGCTGCCTCACCGATGATGGGATCGTTTCCTGCTCCGTTCCCCTCCGTAAGGTCGATCCCTAAGATCAACTTCTGCTGAGTGTTCATGTCCAATAGGTGGTATGCATCTGTGTTGGCAGCGATCGTCACCACGTCCTCGACACCGGTGAGTGCCAATCTGTTGACCGCGTTGGATCCACCTCCTCCTACACCGAAAACAAGGATCTTCTTGGGGTTGCCGTCGACGATGCCCCTAAGCATCTCGTCCACCTTGTCACTGCCGTACTTGCTGTTCACGGTGGAGTCCATCTTCCTCTTCTTGGCCTCGACCTTCTGCTGGAAGCTGGCGAAGAACTGGCTCTGCTTCGAGGGAGCCTCCTGAGGCTGTGCAGGGATTGCTGGGGTGCCGCTTGCCTGCCTCGTCTGAGCTCCAGGTGCAGGAGGGGGGGCGACGACGGTCGAGGTCTTAGGGGCCACCATCTCGACCTGCTTGACCTGGGGAACTGGCTTGTTCTGCTTGGTCTCCGGCATAGGCTTGCTGGGTTTTCTCTGGATCCAGTTGGTTCGCTGCTTGCGGGACTCCTTGGGAGCCTCCTCCTTGGAACCGTCCAGAACGCTGTAGAGGTTCTTTACCATCTCACTTTCCATGTAAACTACCTTGAGTCCTTGGTACCCGTTGGAGATATATACCGAGGGAATACTGAAGAAATATATGGAGAGTACCGGACATTAGACCTCGAGAGATATAATCAGCCATGAGAGTAAATCAGTCATGAGAGTAGACCAGCCCTGTCCGGAGGTAGCGGAAGAAGGGGAGGAGTATCCTGTAGCGTTCGAGGACGGTGTCCATGAGGTCAGCAGAGGTGACGAGCTTGGTGTCGAGTGGCGAGGAGACGTAGAACTTCTTGTTAGCGATCAGAGGGAGATCCACCCCTTGGAGCTCCTTGGGCAGTCGCTTGTTCCTCTCACCCATGATCTCGGGATACGTACCCTTGAACACGGGATTCTCAATGACTGCAATAAGGTCGTCTGGGTTATCGCGGATATATCTCCGGAGTGACAGGAGGTGCTTGGAGTCCACGAAGTACGCACCACCGCCGACGAATGACTCGGTGGGAGACAGCTGGATATAGAAGGATGCGAAGTCTGGCTCCTGCCTCTTGACCCTCCCGAGAACCGCACCCATGTGTGTCTTATACGCGGTCTTATCCTTGCTGAAGCGGGTGTCACGGTTGATCCTGAAAATCGCATGCTTGGGCTCGATCAGGACCTCCTCATCGATCTCCTGCACACGGAAGGTCAGGTCGGTGACGAAGCGTTTGAACGGCTCCCGGACATGCTGCTCGTAGCGTTTACGGTTCTCGTCGAACCAAGCTTTGGAGTTGTTGAAATTCAGATCCACGAGGAACTGGAAGTATTCGTCCGTGAAGTAAGTCACACCATCGAATCTACACATATGATTTAAGGGTTCGCAGAGCGGAAGTTAAGTATCAGATATCACCTGATGAAGTCGTGATCCTCGGGAAGCTCCTCCAGCAGGTACTGATCCTCAGCGATCTGCGGGTTCACCATGTCCTTGAACTTCGAGGACTTCAGGACCTTGTTCTTCACAAGATGCTCGATCATCAGCTTCACCCGGCCGATGTCCTCGCTGGCGAAGCTCGAGATGAAGGGTGTGCCCTCGATCTCCTCATCGCTCAACCCATAGTCCGCAAGAAAGCCCCTGACTTTCTCCTCCACCTCAGCTCGTGTATCATCGTCGAGGAGATCCACCTTGTTCACGATCACCATAAGCTCAGCACCGGGATAGAAGTCTGTGAACTCTTCCACAAGCTCCAGCTGCTGCTCCAAGGTGTACGTCGCTGCGATGCTGGGGTCGATGACGATGAGCAGCACGTCGCTTATGTGCTTGAGGGCAGCGATCGCTTGGAGCTCGATGTCATTCCTCTCCCTCAAACTACGATCCAGCAGACCGGGAGTATCGCAGAACTGCACCTGCAGAAATCCGAAGTTGATGTGCCCGAAGACCAGCTTCTTGGTGGTGAACGGGTAGGCAGCTACCTCAGGCTTTCCGGAGGTGGCAGCTGAGACGAACGATGACTTCCCGACGTTGGGAACACCCGCCACGACGACGCAAGGCTTGATGGGATCGAAGCCGGGAAGGACGGCCAGCGTCGTCCTCGCCTTCTCCAGATGGGCAAGATCGGGTCTCAGCCTGTAGATCAGGTCGGACAACCTGCCAAATGCCCTGCCCCTCCACGCCTTAATCTCGTCCTTATCGGTGCACTCGTTGATATTCATGATGATCTCAGCAGCCACACCGCGGATCACATCGATCGTCCCGTAAATTCTCCCGAGAGACCGCTTGAGCTGGTTCGTCCCCACGAGGATATCGGTCAGCTCGGTGTAGAAGGGGTGGATCATGTCAATTGTCGGGAACTGATTGACCATCCGGTGCAGGCGGTCAGCAAGGACATTCGCCGCAGTGTTCACCCGGTTCTTCTCGAACTCGATCTGCCTCTGCAACTTCGTCCCACCCCTGATATACGGTGGCTTGATCTTCATGGACTTGCTAAACGCCATGTCCAGCAACTCCTGCGCCTTCTCGACCGACTTGATCGTGGCGTACGGGTTCCCTGTGTTCCGTGCTGACATCCTGAATCCACCATGTCCTGCCAGATAAAAAATAGTGGGATACATTCAGTGGACGGGACGATGACCGACATAAGGGTTGCAGATACCGCAGTTGTACACCTGTAGGGTGCTCGTCATTTGAATACCTGAACGGTGAACCCGTTAAATAGTGCCCTTTAGATCATTGGTAGATGGTTGGATACCAGATTATACATATAGAAATGCCCTAGACTGATAGAATCTAATACCACAGACTGATAGCATCAAATACAATAAATTAATGGCATCAAGAACTACAGACTGATCGGGTTCAAATTCCACAAAACCACATATAGATCGAAATCAACAGACCAGAGGAACTTATTTCTCCAGATCCCGCTTCGCCCGCTCAGGATCCCATGGTCTGAAGCGATCATGCTCCACCCCGAAGGTGTTGAGCACCTTCCCCACCATGAAGTCGATCACATCGTCCACCGTACGGGGGTGGTAGTAGTAACCAGGGGCCGCGGGCATGATCGTCGCTCCCGCCTCCTTCAGGGTCACGAGATTCCGCAGGTGGATGAGCGACAGCGGGCTCTCCCTGAACAGGATCACCAGCTTACGACCCTCCTTGAGCATGCAGTCAGCCGCTCGCTGAATCAGGTTCTCGGTGTACCCGCTCGCTATGGCAGCCACCGTCTTCATTGAGCACGGAGCGATGACCATACCATCGTTCTTGTTCGTCCCCGAGGCGATTGGGGCAGCGATATCACCCAGATCGTACTCCACGGTCGCAACCGAGAGCCTCGACTCCCAGTCACCACCAACCTCCAGCTCCATCACCTTGCGAGCACCGTTCGAGACCACCAGGTCGACGTCGTGCCCGAGGGAACGGAGGACCTCCAGAATGCGGAGACCGTACTGCGCTCCGGATCCGCCAGTTATTCCCAGTACTATTCTCATCCGTAAGAATCAGCGTCCTCAGCTTTAATTACCTTGCGACCACGGAGCAGGAGAAGTGCAATTTAAAACAAAAGATAAATACATGTCGCGCCCAGTAGGTATGAGGACAAGAGTTCCCAGAAAGAGACCATGGTGTAATGGTAACATTGAGGATTGTGGAGGTTCGACCGCAATCTTCCTTAGCTACGGGTTCAATTCCCGTTGGTCTCATAAGTTGAATAGAGCGGTTCAGAGTGAATAAATCAATGGAATTAAGGTCGATCTAAACTCAGTTGTTAACTTCCGGCCAAAGGTGTACTACCTACTTGCAAACATTTCTTCCAACTTTGCCCCTGATTTTAACGATATATAGCCTGAGGACAAAGAATGCTCAAATTTTCCACACAGATTAGTCGTGAAAAACAGCGGATAACCCTAATCCTTAAATCCGAATCCGCGGATTATCACTCAGTTATGACATTCGGAGGATTAATCGGATTGATACTCTTCGTGGGCATACCATTTGGAGTGACCTACTTCCTGACCGGAGGACAGGTCTTCACGGCTGCGATCATCGCGGCTGTCTTCGGTATAGCTTACCTGCTTGCTGGACTACGGGTGATTTACCAGTACGAGAGGGGGGTCTTGTTCAGACTGGGGAAGTATTCTGGTATTGTCAATCCCGGACTAGTTCTGATCTTCCCTGTTGTTGAGGATCTTCGGAAGGTCTCCCTGAGGGTGGAGGTCGCTGACGCTCCTCCACAGGAGATCATCACCCGGGACAACATCCCGCTGAACATCAACGCGGTGGCGTACTACAAGGTGAGCGACCCGACGAAGGCCATTCTTGAGGTGGACAACTACAGGGCGGCGACGTTCCAGATCGCGCAGACGACGATCAGGTCTGTCGTTGGCCAGCACGAGATGGACGAGGTCCTGACACACCGGGACAAGATCAACGAGCAGCTCAAGTCGATCATCGACAAGGAGACCGACCAGTGGGGTATCTCCATCGTGATGGTTGAGCTGAAGGACGTGGAGCTTCCACAGAACCTGAAGCGAGCCATGGCCAAGCAGGCCGAGGCCGAGAGGGAGAGGCGAGCGAGGGTCATCTTGGCAACGGGAGAGCTCGAAGCATCGGAGAAGCTCCAACAGGCGGGTCAGATGGTCAGCCAGTCAAGTGCGGCAATGCAACTGAGACTCCTGCAGACACTGCAGGAGATTTCTGTTGAGAAGAACTCGACGATAGTCTTCCCACTACCCATTGAGCTCCTGAACCTGATCCCGGACGTGGCGAACAGACTGACCAAGGGGCAGTAGCGATTAGGGCTCTCCACATTCATCTGTAAAAAGAAATAGTCTTTGCGTAGTAATATTTGAGATATCTATCAGCTGGGATATCGGTCTCTGTAGATTAGCCATATTTGGATTCGGCACATACCGCACACGGACGGGTCCTAGTTCTCCAAGACCTCGTAGTACTCGATCCTGAGTTTCTTAGGGTCTGCGGGGATGATGACGGAGTTACCCGTGTCGTCACGGATGTCTAGGGTGAATGGCTCCTTGCCGGTGAGGAGTCCGTCGATCCGTTTGATGAGATCCTCAGCTTTCAGGCGATCCTGCTCGGTCTCAGCGTGGTCCCTTGCAATCTCGACCTTCTCCTTGATGTCGAGGAGTATCCCCTCCACGTTCCTGATCCAGCTCGACGGTGCGGTCGCTGGCTTGATCTCTACGCCAATCTCCGGCACTCGGAATACGCCCTCGATAGATCGAACGACCTTGGTCGTGAAGTCCTCCTCCGTCTCGACGGTGTACGAGTAGTGAGCTGGTCCCTTGGAGCTGAGGTTGGCGAAGTCTGCTCGTCTGAGTCCACAGTCGGGACACAGGAGGATGATGGCGTGGAAGTCGTCGTAGTAGGGGATCTGCAAGAGCCTCTGTGTCACCACGGCTTTGTCTGAACCGCATACCGGACACTCGAAGTTCACCGTGCCCCCATCCGCAGTGACGTACTCCTTGTAGTTCTGGTCTTCTTCGGTCACACAATACCGTGCGCGCGCTAGAAGAAAATGGTATTGGTCGTGGACTGGTCTTGGGCACTGCAGAGGTAGACGGGGACGGTACGTGCTGTTGATGTCCAACATGATTCCCCTGACACTGCAGAGGTAGACGGGGGTGACCCTAGATGATGTGTATTCTGGATAGGGATAATATGAATTCACGCGTTGTCGTCGACATTCGAGACGATGCTATTGGATATTCGCTCCAGCACCATTCCCTCGTACTGGAAGAAGTTCGACGAGTTGTAGACCTTCATGGCCTCGTCGAGTTTGGACTCACTGGTCGCGTAGAGTTTGAGCAACGGGCTGCCCTTCTTGACGAACTCACCCGATTTGGCCATGAGCTCCAGACCCGCGGCGTGATCCAGTGGACACCCTAGCACGGACGCGACCTGCTTGACAGCTGTGTTCGACAGGTGAGAGATGTAACCGTCCTTGGGTGCTGTGATCTCGATGGTGTACTGCCCCACAGGGATGTCCTCGGGCTTGACCTTCATGTTTCCTCCTTGGAAGTCGATGATCTCCCTGAACTTTTCGAGTGCCTTCCCACTGCTCAGGATGTCATTAGCCACAGAAGCACCATGACCCCTCTGTGCTAGCTTGCTCATCTCCAGCAGGATGCCCGCGAGCTCCACGGACTTCTCCCGCACGCTGACGGGGCCCTTACCCTGCAGTGTCTTCAGGGCTTCTCTCGCTTCAAGAGCGGGACCAATGGCGTGGCCGACTGGCTGGTCGGCATAGGTGAGTGCGCACTCGATCTCAATACCAACCCTCTGCCCGATCTCGACGAATGCACGGCTCAGTGCGATTGCCTCCTCACGGGTCTCCACCTTCGTCCCGGGTCCCGTCGGCATGTCCAGCACCATGTGCTTGACGTTGGTGGACAGCTTCTTCGAGAGGATGGAGGCTATGATCACCGAGTCAGGATCCAGCCTCAGCGGCCTTTCCACGCGGTTGATGATCTCGGAGTCCACGGGTACGAGGTTGAGGTTTCCCGCCCAGACGATCATCCCCCGGCTCTTGGGAGCGATTTCTTGGATCTCCTCCGTGCTGAAGGAGACGTTTGCCAATACCTCCATGGTGTCCGCGGTCCCCGAGGGGCTGGTGATCGCCCTGCTGCTGGTCTTGGGGATGAGCAACCCAGCGGCGGCGATGATCGGGACGATGAGCAGGGACACCTTGTTCCCGGGGATGCCCCCGATTGAGTGCTTGTCGAAGACGGGCTCTTTGAACTCGATGTGGTTGCCGAACTTGGCGAAGGACCTTGTCAGGAACTCGCTCTCGCGGCGTGAGAGCTTCTCGTACTGAAGGGCCAGCGTGAACGCGGCCATCTCCAAGTCTGTAGAGTTCCCCTCGTAGATGTCTTGGACGATCGTCTCAATCTCCTCCTGCGACCATGTGATCTTCTCGTTGTACTTTCGCTTGATGATGTCGAAGCTTTGTGGCTTCGTCCTCGGCTGGATGGTTATGTTGTCACCGTCCTTGGTGCCCAGTCTCGTGGCGAGGTTCTTGGGCAGACCGATCTGCTCCTTGGTCACGAGGGACTCGGTGATCACCACCTGCACCAGCTGCTTCTTGTCCAAGACCCGTATCTGCGCCAAATTCGTCCGGGAATCACGAGGGTCGTCAACCTCCTTGTGGACAAAGACCACCTCGCTCCGGGTGTCAAAATCATGTAATACCTTAACTTTCATACTTACAGTCCTTCTGTTTATTCTTGAGGTTACTATCTTGGAGTCGGCGGTATTTAAGCCTTTGAATCCTACACTGAATCAAGGGGGAGACGCTTCCCACAGATTTTAATGCTGAGTATCCCACCCAGAGGTATGCCAGAAGGAAAACCCGTCAAGGAATCTGTCGTCATCCACGAGAAGCTGATGATGCCCAGTGACTCCAACCCGTCGTGGAGGGGCGGAGCTCTCGAGCTGGGTGCCATCAACGGAGGGTCTATCCTCTACCTCATCGACAACGTAGCAGGGCTGGCGGCCATCCGCCACTGCAGGACCCGGGTGGTCACCGCCTCGATTGACCGAATGGACTTCCTCAATCCCGTGCACGTGGGAGAGCTCCTGATCCTCAGGGCCAGTGTGAACTACACGGGAACCAAGAGCCTCGAGGTCGGAGTCCGGGTGGAGACCGAGAACCTGAACACAGGAGAGGTCAAGAAGACCGGGAGTGCATACCTCACCTTCGTCGCCGTGGACGAGTTCGGGAGGTCAATCCCCGTACCACCCGTGATCCCCGAGACCGATGAGGAGAAACGCAGGTTCGAGGACGGGAAGAGACGCAAACAGGAGAGAATGGAGATCGTCAGACTGTCCAAGGGCAAGAAGTAGTCACTTGGGAGAATCATCATGGAGAGCCAGATCAGGATGCATCAGTGTCCTATCGTGACAATTTTCAGACAACACATTCTATCCCAAATCTCTATATGCTAAATCTCTGCAGTATCTAAGTAATCAGGCACATCTGGAAGAGGCAAATTATCGCCGAAGATCGATCAAAGAAGGTATCAGAAAGGTTTCTTACCGTAGAGTGCCTTGCTGAAGACTGCCACGACGGCCACAAGAACCATGACGGAGATGATGAGTGTCCAGTTGGCATCCGCGGTCTCGAAGGTCGGGTAGTTCTTCTCGGACGGATCTTCCTCGTCGGGGGTCTCGTACCTCAAAGAGAGGGGATTCGCGTCGGAGAACGTCTTCTCGTCACCCCACTTGTCAAGGTACTTGACGGTCGGGGAGGAGACCTCGAAGGTCAATGCGTCACTGGCGTTCAGCGTGATCATCCACGAGAATGACTGCGAGGGCAGGAGCTTCTCGAAGGAGAGCTCGTAGTACGTCGAGTTGATATATGCCCTTGTGAGTGTCACCGATCCGTTGGTTGGCGTCTCGTAGGAGAAAGAGGATGTCACGTTGAGCTCGGAGGAGCTGTTCAGCAACACGCCTGCTGGGGCCATGTACAACTGCATGTCCTCGGGGATCGAATGGGTGACATTGACCATCCGCATGGTCTCGTTTGTGAAGTTCTTGAGAACGAAGGTAAGGTTGACCAAGCTCCCGGGGAACAGCCGCTCTCCCTGCTCCAAGTCGGAGTAGGCGATCAGCTTGATCGTTCCCGAGGGCTCGTACGCGGTGGCGGCCGGAGTGATGACAAGTCCTCCGACGATGAACAGCACGAGTAAGTAATTTCTAAGGTTCACTCTATTATTCTCCTGAGTGCTCCACTGTTACTATTTATTTAATGATAACGATCGGTTGCTCACGAACAGCTCATTCCAAGATGAAGGGGTAGCTCTCCTTGACCAGCTTGGAGACCAACTCGGGTGCGAAGATCCCGCTCTCGCAGATCAGACCGTCTATGTACTCCCTGCTGACGGACTCGAACGCCGGGTTCAACACACGGAGTTCTGCGGGATATTCAGGCCAGTCCTTCGTGATCTCCTCCACCGCTCGTTGCTCAATCACCGTACGCTTCCCCAGCATCGTGTCGCTGTCGAACTTCAGCAACGAGCCCGAGACGAACAACGGGACGTCACTCTCCTTCGCAGCGAGGGCAAGTAGCCGTGAGCCAATCTTATTGATCACCGTCCCCAAGGACGTGATAGCGTCCATCCCGATGATTATGATGTCCACGTTCATCTTCCGCATCGCCCACCTCATCGCAGAGTCCACAACCTGGGTCGTGGGGATACCCGCCTTCACCAGTTCCATAGCAGTCTTCCGACCTTGGTAACGGGGACGGGTCTCGGTGGAAATAGCCTTGATATCCTTGCCGTCGTTGAACGCCTTGATGATCGTCTGGGAGGACAGCGAGCTGTGGCAGTGCGTCATCACCGTGTAGCCGTCCTGAATAAGATCCGCACCGATGTTGATGATCCGCTGCTTCGTCGACCGCAGCAGCTCAACATACTCCGCAGAGGACTTCCGAAGCACCTCCTGAAGATCACCCACACCCGATCCCAGATGGTGCTCCACGTCATACCTCAGCTTCGTCAACCCATTCTGCATCGCGGGCTCGGTCGGTCGAGTCTCCCGCACAATGTGTCGAGCCTCCGCGAACTTCTTCATGAACTCCTCCTCGGACATAGTAGACGGGAGCCGCTGGGCGTACTCAGCCACAGCCTTCACACCCTCGATGGCGATATTCGTCGCACCCTGAATTGTCAGGCTGATGATGTCATCAGCAACTTTACGCAGTTCTTCCATACAGCTGTCTGCAGACATCCGCTAAAATGTATATCGATCAGAGCTAGACAAACTCCCCCCTTAAGGAACTTTATATACAATTAAGTGGACAAAATAGTATGGACATCCCGACCGTCAACGTGGAGGAGAAGAGCGCAGTGCAAACCCTCGGACCCACCAAGAGAATGATCATCATCATCCTCAAGAAGAAAAAGGAGATCGACCTAAAGTCACTCGCAGAGGAACTCAAAATGAGCAAGATGGGAATACTCAAGCACGTAAACAAGCTCGAAGAACTCGGAATGGTACAGCGGATGTTTATCAAGGAGGGAGTGGGAAGACCAAGACTCTACCTCAGACTCAGCGAAAAGGCTGCAGAACTCTTCCCCACAAGCTACGCAGAGATCGCAATCTCAATGCTCAAGTACATCAGGGACAACTACGGAAGAGAGGAAGTCATCAAGGCACTCGACAACAGAACCAAGAACATCACAGAAAGATACTCCACCCTAATACAGAAGGACATGCCACTGAAGAAGAGGGTCGAACTCGTGACTCAGTTCAGGGACAGGGACGGATACATGGCTGAATTCACAGTCAGCAGGTCAGAATTCCAGATACTGGAGTACAACTGCCCACTGCTAGACGTCGCCGCAGAATACTCAGAGGCATGCGAGATAGAAAGAAGAATGTTCGAAGAAATACTCGGTGCCAAAGTAAGTAGCTCACACCAGATCGTCAGCGGTGACAAGGTCTGCAGGTTCGTCATCGGGTAACAGTTACCGAAAGCCTTTTTTTGGTCAGTGGATGAGAGGGAACTGTGCAACCAGAACCAATGGTGACGGGTGCAGAACGAAATTACTATCAACTGTGATAGCAATATCCCTACAGTCCTGTGGTGTAGTGGCCAAGCATTGTGGACTTTGAATCCATAGACCCCGGTTCAAATCCGGGCAGGACTATATATACCCACATGCATATTACTGCGGTATACAACAACCCGATACACGTTTTCTCTGCTCCAAACTCACTGTCAACTACTTGTTGTTCCTGATGAACTTCCGGTAGATCTCTGTGACAATCTCGTAGGCGATCTTCGACTTCAGCCCCGTCACCTCCCTCACTTTACCGTCCCTTCGAACAAAGAGCACCTTGTTAGTATCCGTGCCGAAGCCCGCCCCCTCGACCGACAGGTCGTTGGCCACCGCCATGTCCGCGTCCGTCTTCTCCATCTTCTCCCTCGCCCTCCTGATCAGCTCCTCTCTCGTGACCCCCCACTCCGCTTTGTAGACCACGAGAATCGAACCTTTTCTTCTCTTCTTTACCTCGTCCGAGAGTTTCTCAGTGGGGATCAGCTTGATACTGAAGGAGTCCGTACTTTTGGTCTTCCCTTTCCTCACCTTGTCAGGACGGAAATCCGCCATTGCAGCCGACAGAATAACCACAGGGTCATCTGCTTTCTCAATCTCCCGAAGCGTAGTGTCCCTCATCTCGTTGGTTGACTTCACCCTTATGGGAGAGAGGAAGCTCGGCACAGGAGTCTGTATATCTCCCAGCACAAGGCTCACATCAGCCCCATGGAGCATCGCCTCCTGTGCTAGGTAAATCGCACTCTTTCCGCTCGCACCATTGGTGACGAACCTGACATTGTCTATGAACTCCTTCGTTGGGCCCCCCGTGATCACTACACGTCGTCCCTCGAAGTACTTAGGAGTCAGTTGGTAGAGGACGTGGTACACTAGTTCGTCGATTGGGGGGACCTTTGCCTTTCCCTCCTCCACGACGGGACGGATGAAGGAGACTCCTCTGGTCTCCAGTTTCTCAATTGCCTCCTGCACCGCAGGGGACCTGAACAGGTCCTCGTGACCCACGACCAGCACCTGTGTCTTCACCCCCTTGCCCATCAGGCTGGAGGCTATGAGGGTAACAGGCGTGTCAGCGATCCCAGCAGCCAGCTTCGCCACCGTGTTCGTAGTGCACGGTGCCACGAGCATGAGATCCACGGGCTTGTTCATAACGCCCGCCATGGAGATGTGTTCCAGCTTCCCCGTCACCTTGGTGATCGGCTCTACCCCTGTTGCCCACCACATCAGGTCCTTGCCGACCATGGTCAACCCTGCCTCGGAGATTACGGGTATGACCGTCGCCCCCTCCCTGATTAGTTCCCGTGCGATCTGAGGTGCGAGGAAAGCAGCGACACTCCCGGTTATCCCGAGGACGACTCGCTTGCCCTCAAGCCTCCGAGTCTTGGAGCCAAGGATCTTGGTCGAAGGGTGCCTGAAGTCGTCGAGGAAGTTCGAATCATACATTATATCACTGCGTGGAACTGGCTTTATCTCATTTGTCACTCTCCCTCATACAAACCACAAGCGTTTAAACCAACTGGATGTATTGAACTCAGGCCTCCTATGAGGACAGATTGGTTTGCTGAAGCCTGTGTGTAGAGAATCTGGAGCACCGAGGAGGTCATATCCAGAATTCCATAGATCATTTGAAATACCCCCGTGTCGAACGCAGTTCTAGAGGATTAACTATGAGTCTCGGATTCTTTTTCAATGATGAACATCAGACGCTCAGGGAGAGCGTCCGGGCGTTCGGCAAAAGCGTTGCTCCAGACATCCCACTAATGGACGTCGAGCAGAGATACGACAGGAACACTATCCTGAGGATGGGTGAGGAGGGATTCCTCGGAGTGTGCATTCCCGAGGAGTACGGCGGTGCAGGTATGGACTACATCTCCCTCGGGATCGTCTCTGAGGAACTGGAGTACGTCGATACCAGTCTCAGAGTCGTCATGAGCGTGCATACAGGGCTAAACAGCCTCGGATTGCTACAGTGGGCCAATGAGGAGCAGAAGCAGAAGTACCTCGTCCCCCAGGCACAGGGCAAGCGGATAGCAACCTACGGACTCACCGAGCCCGACGCAGGATCGGACGTCGCAGGCATGAGATCACACGCAAAGAAGGACGGAGATTTCTACATCCTCAACGGTGAGAAGATGTGGATCTCACTCGCCGACACGGCGGACCAGTTTCTTACATTCGCTTATACAGACAAGTCCAAGGGTCACAAGGGCATCTCTGCATTCATCGTCGAGAGGGAGTTCAAGGGTGTATCCACTGGCTCAATCAAGGACAAGCTCGGCGTACGCGCCGGCAACACCGGCTTCATCAGCTACAACGACGTCGCCGTCCCTAAGGAGAACCTAGTCGGCGAGGAAGGTGAGGGATTCAAGATCGCTATGACCTGCCTCGAAAACGGAAGGTACACCGTCGCCGCAGGAGCACTCGGTCTCGCAAAGGCTGCACGTGACGAGTCAGTCAAGTATGCAAAGGAGAGGAAGACTTTCGGCAAGCCCATCGGAGAGCACCAACTCGTCCAGAGGATGCTCGCACACATGGTCAGGGGAATCGACACCGCAGAGCTCCTCGTCTACAAGGCAGGGTGGATGAAAAACCAAGGAATCAGGAACACAAGGGAGACTGCCCTCGCCAAGTGGCACGCCACCAACGTCTCCCAAGAGTGCGCCGACAACGCCATCCAGATCCACGGAGGAAATGGAATCGCAGGTGGACCAGATGGCTTCAAGGTCGAGAGGTTCTGGAGGAACGCCAGAGCGGCCCGAATCTACGAGGGAACTGACCAGATCCAAGAGATAATGCAGGGTCAGTACGCCATGGGAATCCGCAGGGACAAACCCATAAGGAAGGAACTCCCTAAGTACAACCCTCCAGAGTAGTTCCAATCACTCATTAACCTTCATATTCAAGGTAACGTCACTCACTCTGACAGTAGTGGAGATGTGACATCACACGGTCACCAACAAACTCAGTAGGATGCATCCAGTCCAAGGATTCAAACTCATCGTTCTTCTTGATCTTCACGTCACCGACTAACCTCACCTCAAGCACTAGGTTGATTGCAAGCCCGTTCATCTCACGCTGGATAGCCAACAACCGAAAACTAGCCCAGTCAAGGCTACAAGAACCGATTCCCGATTCCTCCTCCAACTCCCGGAGAACGGCGTCAGCTATGCTTCCCCAAATGTCAGAGTGCTCGAACATGCCCCCGACAGATGACAGGTAACCTGCCATGTACCCAGAGGAGGATCGCCTACCAACAAGAACCCTCTGACCATCAGGACTATACAAGTGGAGCTTGAAGCCTAGATTTCCTCGGAAATTCCCCATCACAACTCCCAAAGAGACCATCGCCAGATGCTCCTTGAAGCTGTAGGTGAAACACTCAAACACCCCCTCTCTAAAGTTCAGAACTCCCACAAGATCTCCATTATAGATGTCGAAGCGTGAGGAGTATTCAGCCCAGACTGTCTCCATGACTGAGACGACATTCTCGTATCTCACTCCAAGAAGATCTTCTAAGCTTGCCCCACAAATCTGCCACTCCAGCTTGTCCACGTGGATGTCTCCTGTCCAGAGCTCTTCGCACATATGTCGGATGAAGAATCAACAGTTAATACAACTTCCTTTTACTCCAGAACACAGAGCGTATGGGTATTCTAAAGGCATCAGAAAAGGGAAATATAGTGAATAGTAAGGAATGTGTATTCAAGCGTTCTGAAATAATGTAGGTTGGCGCTATGCCTTCTCGTTCTCGAGGGCTTTCACAAGCTCGACCTTGCCGTTGTCCTTGGCCCACTGCAGGAGGGCATCGGGTTCGACGACTCCTTCGAGGGCAGCGTCTTTGGCAGCCGTGATCGCCTTGGCACCTGCTTCCGAGCCATCGGGGTGTCCGTGAATTCCTCCACCAGAGGTGATGACCACGTGCGGGGCCAAAGCCTGCACGATCTTTCCAATGTTCTTCACACCGACACCGCCTGAGGCGATGGGGATGGTCTGCTTGAGGCTCCCGAAGTTCTCGTCCAGCAGCGCGTGGTTGCTGGTGAAGACCTCCTCCTTGTCCTCCTCAACTTTTCCATAGCCCATCTTGCCGAAGATTGTCCCCGTGTGGATGCCATCGACACCAAGCATTCGGTACGCCTTGGCCAGCACCTTCATGTGGATACCGTGCAGAGGGTTCTTCGTAATGGCTCCGTGCATCGCCCTGTGGGCGTGGATCGCAAGCCCATAGTCAAGATCCCGGATGTGCTGCACTGCGGAGAACCCGGTTGTGACGACGTCGATCATGAGCACCTTTCCGCCCATGTCCTTCACGAAGTCCGCTCTCTTCTCCATGACATCGATGGTCCCCGTGATGTTGGCAGCGTAGACCACCTGTCTGCCCTGTTCCTCCTTGATCCGGTCCGCCATCTCCAGTACCTTGGAGATCCTGTCCTCGAATGGGCAGAAGTCCTGATTGGTCATCGGCTCGTCGTCCTTGATCCATGTGATACCACCCTTCCACGTCTCATAAGAGGTCTGAGCGTGTACGTCAGGGGGCGAGCCAAGCTTGGGTTTGATGATAGATCCAAGGATGGGACCTTGTTCAACACCGAGGATTTTGTAGATGCCGTGGGGGCCGAACTTGGGGCCGGGGAAACTGTCGATGAAGTCCTTGGGGAACTGCACGTCGACCACCCTGAGGTGCTCAACGGTGTTCATCCCGTAGACGTTGCCCGCGAAGAGGGAGAACGCCTGCGGTATATTCCTTGGCTCGAAGAGCTCGATGGGGTAGGCCACCTTGATCTTCGAGAAGGAGTCATTCACCTTCTCGACATGGTATGTCTTGGCGGAGAGCTTCTTGAGGATCTCGTCGGTCATGGCGTGTACTTTCTGCCACGTGCCGACACTGCTCTCAGCGGGGATCTCTCTGTACACTCTGTCCATGTACTTGGGAGCGGTGTGAACATCAAAATCCACGAGGATGTAGTTCTCGGGATCGACGTTGAGCTCCAGATTCATAAACTCTTGATCTTGATAACTCATATGTATTACCTGCTGTACAAGTAATTGCTAAAGAAGTATTCAATAGTGTTTCCAAAAATACCGAGTATTTCGATGATTTTCAGTGCTGTAGTAAATTGGATGAATGAACCGGGACGGGTTCTAAGCGGAATAGATGTTGGTGATCTGACCCTTGTGGAGCCTCTTGATCTTGCCCTCGGCAACATGGTCTTCGAGGATCCTCTTGGCGAGACCGACACGGATGCCATGCTTGTTGGCGAAGGACTCGGCGGTTGTGGGTTTTAGCCTCTTCAGATCCTTCTTGACCTCCTCGAGTGTCTCCTCGTCGAGGACAGCTTTTCGCGAGATCGGTGTGTATTCGTAGGTCTTACCCCATCTCTTCTTTTTTCGGACTACTCCTGTTCTCTCTGACATATATACCTAACATTCACGCGATCATTCCGATTAAAAACAAAGTGGTTGCTTACAACTAGTACTCGGGGTCAGGGTAGTTCTTCTCTCCTGCCTTGATGGGGACCTTCAGGGTGTTCTCAGCGAGTGGGATTGGACAGGAGTATCGGCTGTTGTACGCACAGTACGGATTGTACGCCATGTTGAAGTCGAGGAGGAAGCGTCCGTCATGGAGCTTCTCCACCTCCACGTACCGCCCTGCTCCATAGGTCTCCTTGCCCGATGTGCTGTCCCGGAATGGGATGAAGTAGTAGTCGGAGTTCTGAGTGTCTTGGTACACGTGGAGACGGGCGGGTTGCCCAGCTACCTCGAAGTCGAAGTAACCGATACGGTAGTAGTCCCTGATCCTGTTGTCCGAGGTCTCCATCGTGACCACCTCGGGGTCGTCGTACCTGTTCAGCTCGAGTGTGAACACAAGCTCAGGGTTGTAGTCGAAGTACTCCAGTCGCTCGAACCTCTCCTTCTGGCTTGGTGTGAGCGGGGACTGCGGATGCTCCTTGTAGAATCTGTCCTTGTTGATCCGGTGGATCTTGATCTCTTCCTTCTTCATATCAAGAATCAAGGATTACAGGAATATAAAGAGTGACTTGCCTATTCTTGAGTTTCGTCCGTTTTCCCCAGTTTTCCAACCAGACCTTTCAGGCCCTCCGCTCCTTTCTTTAGCGTCTTGGCTGCGAGATCCGTCCCCACGATGAATCCTGCTTCGAGGACGGAGAAAGCCTCCTTCATCGTACCTCCCATGTTCTCCCCCAGAGATTTCACCAGCCCTATACTGAGGGAGCCGCCCTTGCTGATGTTGTCCAGAAAGTCCCTGAACTTCACCTCAAACTCCATACGATCAGCGAGGTCCAAAGCCGACATGGCCAGCACCCTCGGGGTGATACCGTGAGGTGAGAGCACTTGGTCAAGGATATAGAAGGCGATCGCTCCCTCAAGGGAACGGATGGGGAGACTCTGCCAGTTGTCACCGAAGGTCTTCTCAAATGCCCGTCGGATGGTGCTGTCCACCGACTCCTCCCTCTCGGGCATGACATCATCTACTATCTCGCCCACGAAATGTTCCAGTGTGTCATCTTCGTCACTCACAGAGTCAACTGGGATCACAGGTTCAAGAAGTTTTCTTCCCAAGTACCTCGGAGATGGAGTTCTCGACTACACACGCCCTGCACAGTGGGTTTACCGATGGTTGCCCGCACTGAGTGCACGACCCCGGTTGTTCAGGGAAGAGTTTTGTAACTGATGGGGAGCCAGCCGCGGCGTCCCCTAGTTCAAACAGGCTGTCCGCGCTCCTCAGGATGGAGAATATGGCATCGGGAGTCGCTTCCTGCATCTGCGTGAGCACCTCGCGAACGACACCGCGCTGCGCCTCGACGGCGTTGGGACAGGGCATCTCCTGATACGGCAGTTCGTTGAGGTGAGCATAGAGCACAATCTCCTGCTCTGTCGTCCAGCGAAGAGGTTTCACCCGCCGTACAAATCCGTCGAGAACCCGTGTCGGACTGGGGTTGCTCCTCAAGGTCTTGAGGATGTCACCCCGCATTAGGTTCATCAGGACGGTCTGCGCCTCGTCGTCGGCGTTGTGGCCCGTGGCGATCTTCGTCGCCCCGACCTTGAGCCCTGCCTCGTTGAGAAGCTTCCGTCTGAAGATCCCACAGTAGGAGCATGCACCCAGTCTCCCCTTGCCCATGACTTCGAGGGTGAGGTCGAGCGTTGCACCGAACCTGTCCTCGAAGGAGTAGATGTGGTGCTCTATCCCCGCCCTGCGAGCGGCCATCTTCGCGTACTTCAACCCGTCCTCCCTGTACACCGCAATGCCCTCGTCAACCGTGACTGCGACGATCTCTGCTGGGTATTTCCGCTCGATCTCAACCAGTACGTCGAGGAGGACCACCGAGTCCTTCCCCCCACTGATCCCCACGGCTATCTTGTCCTCACGGTCGAAGAGCTTGTATCTGTTGATCGTCCGCTGAACCCTCTTGACAAATGCCCTGTTGAAGTGCAGTTTGCACAGGTACTCCCTGTCCCACGGTCGTCTCCACGCAGCCGTCCTCGTGCACTGTCCACAAACAGGTATCTTCACAAATCCACTCAGTGTTCCGCGAATAAAACCTAACTGATAAATCCGAGGGATCACGATGTGGAAATAATGACTGAGGACAAAGAGGCAAGTGCCCTCCAGAGGGCTGCGAAACTACTGCTCGAAGGAGCGATCATGCTTAGGGAGTCCTGCCCCCAGTGTATCAGTCCGCTGTACCAGAAGAAGGACGGTACGTTGTACTGTACCTCCTGTGACAGAAGGGTCGTCCGGGAGGGGGAGATCCAGCGTCCTGAGAAGGTGAAAAGTAGTGCCTCACCCATACAGGCAAAAATCGACAAGTTGGCAGCAGAGCTTGAGGACACGACTGACCCTGAGAAGATCGTCAAGATCTCAGAGACCATCAGGTCACTAGAGAAGATCCGGGATTCCTGATTCACTCGTCTTTGCTCTCCTCGTACGGGGTGGTTAAGAGGAGGTCTATCCTGTTGGCGATGACCTTCCCGATCCGGGGGGTCTGCATGAGCGAGTCTTGGGTCTGATTGAACACATTCCTTGGGGTTCCAAACTTCCTGAGTAGGTCCTCAGCCCGCTGCCTATTGATCTTCGGGAGCTGTGCGATGAGTGAGATCTGCTCTTCTGCAAGGGAGTCGTGGTGACGTAGTGTCTTCACCTGCGACGGCCGTTTCTTCTTAATCTGTTCCTTGTAGGCGAGGTAGGCTAGGTATTCAGCAGTGTCCGCCTCATCTTTGGTGAAGATCACGGGCACCCTGAAGTCCACGGTGATGCTACAGATCATTCCACGGATGGCGTTGGCATTCAGATTAAGGGAGTAGATATCGTCACCCTCGATGATTAGGAGGGGGTGGCTGAACGCTTCCTTCAACTGGATGATCTGCGGAATCAGGTCACCTCGAATGAGCGTACTCGTGAAGTCAGAAGTTGACTTCCTCTCTATACCTACTCTGTCAGAGACCATGTAGTCTGCCACAGGAAGCTGTTGCGCCTTGATCCTGATGTCGTCCCTCTTCATTAATTTCCTGATGATGGAGTTAGCCTTCTCTCGGTGGTCCACATAGATAACTGGGACCGATTCGTCCTGTGCTTTGTCCAGATTGGACTCACTGTTCGAGCTTATTGCCACTGCTTCCTTCTCGTCGAGAGCAATGCCAGGGGACGAGCCTACAGTGGATTCGGAACCCTCTTCGCTTGCGTAGAAGTCGTCCAGCGAGGTCTGTCCACCCCTGTCCTTGACGCTGGGCTTGTCTTCGGATAGAAGCTCTTTCACCTCGTCTATGGCACTTCTCAGTCTTCGGCGATTAGCCCGTGATGCGTAGTAGTACCCCTCGTCCCTCGTACCTTTGGCTACGAGCATGATGACCCGACCCTCCCTCTTTCTCCCCGTCCTCCCAGACCGCTGGATGAGTCGGGTAGCGGAAGCAGCGATGTCATAGAAGACCACGAGGTCGCACTGTGCGATGTCAAGACCCTCTTCCCCGACTGACGTACTGACGAGGACGTTGTACTTGCCCGTCCTGAACTCCTCGAGGATTCGGAGCTGGTCTCTCTGTTTCAGGCCGATGTCGTCTTCCGAGGAAGTCTGCCCGACGAACCAGTGAGCAGAGACACCGTCGATCTCGTTGAGGGCGTCGCTGAGGATCTTCACCGTGTTTCGGTAGTTGGCGAAAACCAGTATCTTGGAAGATACCTCGTAGGTGAATTGCTCGCTGACAAGTTTCTTGAGCTCTGCAAGCTTGGGGTGGATAATCCCAGAAGCGTACAGGCTCTCGGTAGCGGAATAGATCTGCCCCATCCCACGCCTGCGCAGGAATCGCATCACGGATTTCTTACCGTCCCTCTCCACGAGGTTTTTCTGCTTCCTCAGATACTCGTATAGACTGGGTATCCCCTGTGTCTCCAACTGTTCGAGGGCATGCGATAGCCTGAGGGCATCCGAGTTAGCGTTCATCACCTTGAAAAACTCGTCGAGGTTCTCAAACTCCTCCTTCTTCTTGCTGATCTCATTCATGGTTCTGATTAGCTCGGTGCGCCTGACCTTTGACCTCTGCGAGGTGGTCAGTATACCCCCTTGCTTCAGGGTCTTCAGGTCGTCGTCAAGCATGCTCTCGAGACCTAGGAGGATCTCCTTAAAGGACTCGGGGAGCTCGACATTGACCACCTCCTCACTCCGGGCGAAGACATATGGTCGGACATCGGGGTCTGATTCGTCCCTGTATTCCACCCGTTTGGCCCCGAGGTTATCGATGATCTCCATCATCTTCTCACTCCTACCCGGAGAAGCGGTTATACCCACTAACCTCCCCTCTGGGTTCTGCTTGCGGTACTGCTCACCAACAAGGACAGTGGCATCATTCCCGACCATCCGGTGGCACTCATCTATGCAGAGGAATGACACCTGTCTAAGGTCAAGGGTACCATTGATGATGTCATTCCTCACGACCTGTGGCGTAGCGACGATAACCCTGTTCCTCCTCCAGACTTCTGCCCGCTTGGTGGCTGCGATGCTCCCGCTGAGCTGTGTGATCTCCCACTCGGGAATGTCGAGCATGAACTTGAGCGACTGGACGTGCTGATCGACGAGTGGCCGGGTCGGTGCAGTAAAAATGATCTTGGAACCAGGATACTTGTTGAGGAAAAATGCACCAGCAAGGATCACAACGACCGTCTTTCCCAAACCAGTGGGGAGGACAATCAACGTGTTCTCCTGAATAGCTATACCCGCCAGAACCATCTGGTAGAGACGCTGGAAGACGGTGTCGGGTTTAATCAGTGGGGCAGAGATATACGTATCGCTCTCGCTCATGGCTCAAATATCCCTACCTCCACACAGATTAAAGGATTTAGTCTGTTCATTTCATTTGAAAATCACTTCTGAATCCCGTGTATTTCCTCCGGGTAGAATGAATAAGGAATTAAATGACTGCATTTTTTGTCTATATGTAATGAGTACCATTCGGATTGAATCGATCTACGATGTGGCCTTGGCAAAGCTGCTTCTCGAAGAGATCGACGGTCTAAACCTATCATCGCCATCAAAGGACATTCAGAGGCTCCTGGGGGTCAAACAAAACATTGAAATCCACGATGTCAACATCTCAGATCTTGACCAAAGGGTTGGAGTGCAACTTCAAGGGGACAAGAACATGGTCAAAGTGGTCGAGAACGCACTCGTGAAGAAGCTCCCATATGTGGTTGTGCACAGAATGTCCGTGCAGAAAGATTCCATCTACCTTGCGACGATCGAGCGAGTTACCAGAAAGAACCTTGTCTTCTTGGATCTCGGAGAGACCAAGGGTATCCTCTTTGGTCTGCGAGATAAGAACTACAGAGAGGGAAACACCCTTATCGTGCAGGTCAAGGAGCTCCCGTCAGAGCCGGACAAGCTTCCCGTCTGCTCGGAGCAGATAAATCTCAGTGGGGACTACGTCATTCTTGAGAAGTCCAAGGACTCCAACTTCGTCAGGGTATCTAGGAAGATCAATGGTCCGCAACGCGAGACACTCCACGACATTGGGAAGAGGGTCAAGCCTGAGAGCTTCGGTATTATCATGCGCACGAGTGCAGCCGAGGCCCCAGAGGAGGACATCGCGGCTGAGGTCGTATTGCTCCTTGAGAAGTGGCAGAGCATCCTAGCAGAGAAGAAGGAGGCGGACACCAAGCAGGTCTCTTCCGGTGATACCATTGTGGAGATCAGCTTCAACTTTGCCACAAAAATTATGCTGGACGACGTCCGAGGAGCGCTCGAGACGGTCATTCCCAAGTTCCATCCCCTGAGATCCTACTCAATGGCCACCAGCTATGCCCTGGAGTTCGGTGGATACTTCGCCACTGCAGCGACCGCCCCCCTGATGAGCGATAAGCTCTACGAGATGGTCTTCGAGAAGGACTACACCATCAACAACTCCACGAAGATCAACCTGCAGAAGATCGTGGGTACAATCATGGAGGAGAGCATGGGTAAGATCACAGATATCTCCGAGGACGGGGTTATCCATACTCGGTTGAACATCGACAAGAGACGGGCAGAGGAGGACATGAGCAACTATGTTCTCTTCGAGGGAGACTACATCGACATCTACCTCAAGGAGGGATCATGGACGATCTTCTACAAGTACTATGGAGGTGACGGTGAGCTCATCGGCTCTCGTGTCCGGATTGTTAGCCCCGTCGATCTGATCTTCAAAGGAAGATTCAGAGCAGTAGATCTTGGTATCGATATCTACCTCCCCAACGAGGATGGCTCGGAAGTCGATGTCATCAGGGATGAGGAGCCCTCGGAGATGGTTAGACTCGGCTTCTACGCGCAGGGAACTGCTGATAGAATCGAAGAGATCATTGCCAAGGTTACCAAAGAGATTAAGTCCTCAGACGGTCCCATTATCGTCTCATAGTTTCGCACCGCTTCCCAAATTTTTTGAATAAGGAATTCAACACGTATCTGAAGCTCAATGAAGTGTGTAATTTTAGCCGCAGGATTCGGGTCAAGGCTCCAGCCTTTTACCTCCCACAGACCGAAGCAGATGCTCCCGGTGGGTGGCAAGCCAATCCTCCTCCACGGCCTTGAGTACATCCGCGACAAGCTGGAGATAACAGATATCATCATCGTCGTCGGGCACCAGAGGCAGAATATCATGGACTACTTCGGGGATGGGCAGGAGTTCGGGGTGAAGATCACCTACGTGGTTCAGCATCTGAACAGTAAGAGGGGACTGGCAGCGGCACTCCAACTGGTAGAGGAGCACATCAACTCCGACTTCTGCCTCTACCTCGCGGACAACCTTTTCGGAGCAGATCTCAGGAAAGTCCTTGACGAGCATAGGGAATACCGCCCCAGTGTCACTCTGCACGTGGAGGAACATGAGAACCCCAGCAGGTTTGGTGTGGTCATCACGGATGATAAAAACAACATCACGGGGGTTGTCGAAAAACCGAAGAACCCCCCATCAAATCTCGTAATCACTGGTTTCTACGTCTTTTCCCCAGTGATCTTCCAAGCCATGGGGAAGCTTAAGCCGTCTGCAAGGGGAGAGTATGAGCTCACAGATGCCATTCAGATCCTCATTAATGAGGGGCAGAAGGTCAGGGCCTCTACTATTTCGGGATGGCGACAGGACTTCGGTTACGCTGACGACATCCTATCCTCCAACAAGCACCTGATGTCCGACTGGGGAACCACTATAAACTCCGAGCTGGAAAACTGCCAGATCGTCGAGCCCGTCTACATCGGGAAGAACTGCACGGTGAAGAACTCGATCATCGGCCCCTACGCTACCCTCGGCGATAACTGCATCCTCGAGGACTCAATCATCTCAGAGACCGTGGTATTG
Organism: Candidatus Heimdallarchaeota archaeon; assembly: GCA_015522385.1. The sequence goes on along the minus strand of WAMJ01000090.1, from coordinate 12,087 downwards.
GATGAGTCTAATATAGTGAACTGCAAGATCTCGAACTCGGTAATTGGAAGCAAGTGCTCACTTGAGGGACTGGTGAACTATAACCTCAGGGTTGGGGATTATTCCCAGATCAAGTTGGCCAACGGTGTGGCTGATAACAAGGCATGAAGATATGAAAACTTAGCAGTACAGGATCAGGAGTTTAGAAACCTACTTTTTCTTGGGAAAAATCTTATCAAACACCCTATTTATGTTGTACATCAGGGAGTCTATCCAGACGGTGATGGTATCTAACAACTTGACCCCGCTCTTCTCAATTATGGCGACGAAGCCTATGGTTCCGAAGAACCCAAGTGGTCTCCCCATAATGTTGTGAGCGTAGTCCCATGACGGGTCGTAGGGTAGATTGAAGTCCACAGTGAGGATAGTGGTGATGGCGATCATCGAGGCGATCCTCAGTGTGTTTCCGAGAAAGAGGGCAATGAGGATGAGGTATGAAGCCCTAATCTGATCTCCTGTCTTCGAAGGAGTTGACCAGATGAGACCCAGAAGCAAAGCTCCTGCCTGCATACCAGTGCACGCCTTGACAATCAGGTAGTGGTTGGGAACTGCTCCTGTCTCAATGGAAATCGAGGGATAGGTTGCTCGTATCGAGTCCCCAGCAGTGTACATCAGCAGATCAAATGCAGGGAGAGCATCAAGGCTGTCCTCGTAGACAAAATACCTCGGTCTGAAGTTGAATGTCTCGAGGAAGAACAGACTAGTATTTGTGGTCAGAACCTCTAGCCAGTAGAGATTGGGGATTACGTAGAGGACGACAATAGTCAGTAGTGTGAAGGCAAACGACTGAATAGCAAACTTGTCGCGCTCCGACCCCGTTAGTTTCAAAAGAGGATGGGGATTGTCCTCAGTTGGTATTAACTCCTTAGAGAAAATTAACATATGATTTTACTTAAGTGGAATACGATATAAAAGTTTGCTAATCTGAAATTGATTCTTGCTTCCTAACTTCTGAATTCCACTGGTCAAGAACCCAGATTGCAACAAGAGGGAAAAACTTGACCTTCCAGTAGTACAAGTAATGCACTGCATTCCACGAGCTGAGGTTGGCTATGTCAAAAAGGCTCACAAAAAGGATGGGGATTGAGAGAGCAATATCGAGCATCCCGAACGCCCTGAGGAACTGTCCAGATCCGTAGGAGAATCTCTCCTTCCCAATCTCGTAGAATATATACCCAAAGAGCAATGAACTGAGACCGGGGATGAAATAGGCCGTGAACGCCAACGAGGATAGTAACTGGAAGATCGAGGTCAGGCTGATGAAGATCCTGACATTGAGCAGCAGGATTAGAAGCACGTAAACCCGGGAGATTGTGGTGAGTAACAGGAAGGCGTAAATGATATTTCGCATTACCTTAGGACGGGAGAACCTCGGGAGAACCATCCTGAAGAAGGAGAATAGGAAGTACAGCTCCGCGAACAGCAAGACTGCTGCAGCCACTGTCAAGGTGAAGCTTAGATCGCTCAATGGGGTGAAGTTGATGTCGTACCTATACACATTCCGGGCAGTGACCTCAAGGAAGAAGGCGTCGAGAATTAGCACAGCAACGAACTGTAGGATCGATCCTATGATTAGATACCTGATGCCCTTTGTCAGATCTGCATTGCTCATAATTTTATGCAATCGGGGCAATATAATGGTCTTTTGGAAGGGTTACATTTGGCTAACAATCGTCAGAAGATTAAATAACTTCGCACCGAAGGATGGAGTAAGATGCAAGAACTAGAGAGAGACAGAACGATTGAGGAGGCCAAAGATATCCTCACTGTCGAGGACTTCGACGCTGTGGAGTTCTGGGTAGGAAATGCCTATCAGAGTGCCTACTACTACCAGCACGCCCTTGGCTTCCGTCCAGTAGCTTGGTCATCTCTGAAGACTGGCAACAGGAAGTTCGCCTCCTATGTGATGCAACAGGGAAATGCAAAGATCATCCTCTCATCACCCTACAGTGGCTCATCGGAGATGTCTGCCCACCAAGCCATGCATGGGGATGGGGCAAAGACCATTGGGCTTAGGGTAAAAGATGTCGAACAGGCGTGGAACAATGCTCTTGAGAGGGGGGCGAAACCTGTTACTCCCATAACTGAATTGAAGGATGAGTACGGCACTCTCCGTTTTGCAGAGATCGAGACCTACGGCGATGTCACACATAAATTCATCGAGCGAGACACCTATGATGGAATATACATGCCAGGTTACAAACCCTACAAGGGGGTGCTGGACACACCCGAGAAAGGAGTCGTCCGCATCGATCACATCGTGGGTAACGTTAACTGGAACCAGATGGACAAGACCGTGCAGTTCTACCACGAAGTCTTCGGCTTCGGTAAGTTCATAGAGTTCTCGGAGGACGATATCGCCACCCAGTACTCTGCCCTTAAGTCAAAGGTCGTGAGGAGCTACAACAACCGAGTGAAAATGCCCATAAACGAACCTGCAGCTGGACTGAGGATGTCCCAGATCGAGGAATACATCAACTACTATCACGGAGCTGGAGTTCAGCACGTAGCGCTCTCCACTAACGACATCGTCAAGACAGTTACGGAGATGAGGGATAGGGGGGTCGAATTTATCGGTGTGCCTAAGACCTACTACGACAATATCAAGGAGAGGGTGGGCGAGATCAAGGAGGACATCGACATCCTCGCAGAGCTCGGCATCCTCATTGATAGAGATGAGAAAGGGTACCTGCTACAGCTCTTCACCAAACCGATACAGGATCGCCCCACGTTCTTCTTCGAGGTCATCCAGCGTCGGGGATCTAACGGATTTGGGAAGGGGAACTTCCAAGCACTTTTTGAGAGCATTGAACGAGAGCAGGCAGAGAGAGGCAATCTCTAGTTTCATACAAGTCCAGAGCTGGGAGAGTCATTCAAGCAGGTCTGGACAATAGGAAGTTTCTATCGGTTTTTCCGATAATGGGAAATACATTAGTCATTCTCTTAATTTCTACAGAGAATATTTATCTACATCGCATGTCACAAACCGTTCATGACTGAACACGAAGTATCCCGGAACGAGCGTTTCGATGCCTACTTGGTAGGAAAACGATCGAACCGGGTATTTGTGGTGGACAGAGACAGATGCAAAGGATGCAGAATATGCGTCTCGGTCTGTCCGTACCAAGCATTGGAGATGAGCAGGGAGAAGACCCAAAGGGGCTACTTCTTCCCCATCGAAAATGGAAACTGCACAGCATGCAAGCAGTGCCTCTACGCCTGTCCAGACTTTGTTCTCTCCGTCCACAAGCTCGAAGAGGTAACAGTTGGAGGTGAGACCACGTGAAGCTCACGATGAAGAAGCAACCGAGAGCCATGGCAGGTAGACACCTAGACTCAGGCAATATAGCAGTCGCTGAAGGAGCAATCTATGCAGGACTCCATGGCTACTACGGTTATCCCATCACACCGTCTACCTCCATAATGGAGCATATCGTCAAGAGGTTGCCTCACCTCGAAGAGCCAGGGTACTTCCTGCAATGCGAGGACGAGATTGCTTCGATCACTGCCACGATCGGCTGCTCATGGACAAGGAAGAAGGCAATGACTGCGACATCAGGTCCCGGCTTCTCGCTTATGCAGGAAGGGATAGGTCTGGCAGTCATGACCGAGACTCCACTGGTTCTGGTGGACGTCATGAGGGGGGGACCATCGACAGGATTACCGACCTTCCCCGGCCAGCAGGAACTCATGCAGGCACACTTTGGCTCACATGGAGACTACATCATCCCTACACTTGCACCATGGTCTGTTCAGGAGTGCTTCGACCTGACTGTGGAGGCGTTTAACGCTGCAGAGGCATTGAGAACCCCCGTCTTCGTCCTGAGTGACCAAGTCCTCTCTACGCTGAAGGAAAAGTTTGTCATCCCCAAAGAGGGTGAATTGGAGGTGGTCAACCGGGCACATCCTGGTGAGACGACCACGTGGAAGGGCACGGAGATATCCGAGGACCTCGTCCCGGGGATGAACTGCTTTGGCGAGGAGAAGAAGGCCTTCTCCACAGGTCTCTCCCACGATGAATCTGGCCACGTGGATCTCACAGCGAAGACATTCGAGAGGTTAACTAACCGGATGTTCGAGAAGGTTCACCGCTATGCTCACCTTCTTCCACATGCGGAGAAGTACATGATGGATGACGCTGAGATCGTCATTGTGACCTACGGATCAACCGCGAGGTCGGCATATGAAGCAATCAACCTTGTGAGAGAGCAGGGGCTTAAGGTGGGAATGTACCGACTGAGAACAATATGGCCGTTCCCAGAAGAGGATCTTAGGAAGAGCACAGAAGGAAGAGAGGTTCTTGTGGTCGAAATGGCAAGGGATCAATTGACCTGGCCAGTGGAAAGAGCATTGCTTAGGAGAGTGCACCACATCGCATACCCAATGGGTCTGATACCTCCACCGAGCGTAATCACCAAGAAGGTGAGGGAGATAGGAGGGAGATAATATGGAGATCGACTTCTCGAAACTCGGGCACAACCTCGAGGACAAGCTTACCTCCAAGATGCTCCCCCACATCTGGTGCAGTGGATGCAGCTTGGGAACGAACCTCCAGTCCCTCGTCCGGGGAGCGGTTATGACCGGGATGGACATGGACAAGGAGATGGTGATGATTTCTGGAATCGGATGCACAGGCCGTGCGTCGGGGTACGTCGAGTTCGATGGGTTCCATACCACACATGGCAGGGCGATACCCTTCGCCTCTGGTGTCAAGACTGGGAACCCGAATCTTGAGGTAATCGTCTTCTCCGGTGACGGAGACCTCTTCTCCATCGGAGGAAACCACTTCATCCATGCTGCCCGCCGGAAGCTGGACATGACGATCATCTGTACGAACAACTCGGTCTACGGACTGACCGGTGGACAAGCCTCACCCACGACCTTCGAGTACTCCACCACCACCACAACCATTGACCACAATCTCAGACCGTTTAACTTAGTGGATCTGGCTCTAGGTGCAGGGGCGGACTTCGTCGCCCGATACACCTCGGCGCATTTCAAGATCCTGCCGAGAATTATCAAGCAGGCCATTGAGACAGATGGTGTAGCCTTCATAGATCTGATCAGCGGTTGTCCCGCCATCTATGGCAAGCGAAATGGCTACCCGACCGCGGACTACATGGTTAAGAATTTCCTCGAAGCCTCGGTTGAGATCGAGGTCAAGGAGGATGGCAGTCATTTGCTCTCCGAGAACACAAGAGTGGAATTCGACCGGACGAAAGGGTACACCAAGATCCCAATAGGGGTATTTAGGAGGCAGCACAGATGAGGATTCGAGTGAAGATCGCAGGAGTAGGAGGGCAAGGAGTTCAGCTTATTGGCAAGCTTCTGTCAGATGCGGCATTCAGGGCCAACTTCAACGTCTCGCAGGCAGTGAAATACGAACCAAGCACAAGCGGTGGTCTCACGGTCGCGGACGTGACGATCTATCCCGAGGACGAGGTCATCGGGTACCCGTTCATTGAGAGCAACCCTGACGTCCTACTCGTCCTCGCACAGCGAGGCTGGGACGAGTACAAGGGTATCCTAGGTAAGGACACAATTGTTCTTGCAGACGACAGTAATGTACAGAATGTCGAGAAACCAGAGGAGTGCAAAGCAGTCTACAGACTACCATTCGCGAAGACTGCTCTGGAACTAGGATCCGAGAAGGTAATGAACGTTGTTGCACTAGGGTTCATCGCTGAACTCCTTGATATTGAGGGAAATCACATCACACATGGTTTGGACGAGTTCCACCCAGATGAGACCTCTGACATCACGCTGTTGGAAGTCGCTCCCGAATATTTCGAGGAAAGCATAGTGGATCTGTCCCCAGCGAGGTTCAGGGAGATGAATATGACAGCTTTCAAGAAGGGGTATGATCTCTCCATGGGAATGGACGTAGCAAGGCACCTATAATTTTGATATCTTAAAATAGAAGAGGTTAAGAATTGTAGCTGAGTACATCGATTAATGAAACGGCTAATTACCGGAATTCTACTACTAGGCATGGTTCTCTCCGTGATGGGGACTTCTAGCGCCTTGTCAATCGCAGCGGTAACGACCGAAACGGTCCAACCGGTGCTTGTGATTGGAGGGAAGGAGGGAACCAAGCCCTCCGAGTTCAATGAACCCGATTCCGTCTACGTGAGCAGGATTGACGGGAAGCTCTATGCAGGAGATACAGTCAACCTTAGGGTGCAGGTCTTCGATGCAGATGGGAATTATCTCAGTGAACTCACTGGTTTCACACCACTGGACGATGCCTCCGGAAATGAGGCACAGGGTATTGGAGAGCTCTCCGACGGGACGATCGTCGTCATCGAAAAAGCAGGGAACCTGACTTTCTTCGACCCCGAGTCGGGGGACATCAAGATGATCACGGATCTCTCAGACACTGTCGATGAGTCGAGCATAGACACACAGGGACTGGCCGTCGATCCACGAAATGACTACATCTATATCACCAACCAACCCGAGAATCTGGTCTACGTCATCGCCCCCAACGGTACACTCGTTGACGAATGGTCTGTTGGACAATTCAGCACACCAGAGAACATGGTCGTGGATGCAGCCAACAACAGGATATTTGTATCTGCAGAGGGACAGAGGACAATCCGTGTCTTCGACGTCAATGGTACCATGCTGGACGAGTTCGGTAAGGACGATGTTGGCATCAACTATGAGGGACTCACACTCGATCCTCTTGGGAACCTCATAGCCATGGACGAAGGTGGTGACTCCGCCACTGCTACACAGACCTCACGTTTCATCATCTTTGACGGAGACGATTTCACTCCGTTATACGCTGTGGGAGACACGAAGTCGGGAACCGGTCTGGGGCAGTTCGTATCACCAGATGGCATTGCCTATGACTTCTTCCAAAATAGAGTTGTGGTTGCAGACCAAGGGAACTTCAGGATACAGATCTTCGACTACATAGCGATCCTGAAAAGTTCGGGTATCTATGAGGACACAACAGCACCTACAGTTTCGGATGTATCCGATACCAATGCAACACTTGGACAGAGCCTAGAATTCAAGTGGGATCTGGCCGATGAATCACCGTTCTCATACTCATACTCACTTACGGTGGACGGTACAGAGGCTGAGTCGGGGATCATGCTTGAGGCTAACTCCTACACTTATTCAACCGCCTTTGACACTGCTGGAACCTATGAGGTGAAATTGACCGTGACCGATGCCTTTGGAAATTCTGCTTCTGACACAGTCACAGTGACCGTGGCCGATGATGGGGCAGGTGAGAGTACTAAAGAAAGTAGCCCAGCTCCAGTCATTGCCTTCCTCTCCTCGGTCGCTTTACTTCCTATCCTCCGGAAGAAATACAGATCTCAGTAGATTTAAATCAACTATGTATTCCTTTTGATTATGAAAGTTATTCGGGTCTCAGTGAAACCGAAGATTGAGGGTGAGCGTGGACTTCCGAAGCAGAAGGTGGAAATACTGAAAGTCAGATATATGGGAGCAGAGGGGGACTACAACCACTACAGATTCACTGGCAAGGGGAACACCCCCGATAGAGCGATCCTCATCTACCCCGTTGAGATGATGAGGAAACTCGCAGATGAAGGGTGGCCAATCTCGCCAGGTGACCTAGGAGAGAATATTACAACAGAAGGGATTGAGTACGATGATTTTGAGATTGGGAAACGGTTCAAGATAGGGAGCGCAGTACTAGAGATTACCGAGCCCTGCAATCCCTGTAAGAATCTATCAGTTCTCGAATATGTTGGAGATCGAGTAAATGAGTTTATCGACACGATAAGGGGAAGGAGAGGCTGGTACGCGCGGGTCGTGGAAGAGGGCGAGATTCAGAACGGAGATCCGATTGTCGTACTTCATGATTCCGTTCAACGATAGTTGAGAAAACAAACACACGTGTCAGAATAGCTAAGCGCAATTCCCACAATGAGGACAAGACTACCAGAAAACCTTTTATACCATTTCTGTCGAATGTGCATAATTCAGGTGAGAAAATGCAGGCAAAAGAACGAAATAAGATGATTTCATCGTACCTCACTACGATAATCGAACGAGGATCTGATCTCAGTTACCTTGTCTCGAAGAAGAAGAATTCTGAGAAAATGATCATGTACACAGGCGCTGGAAACAAGGTGACATTTGACGTCCCCTATAAAACGATGAGGAGGGATGAGAAGGAGAGGTTCGTGCAGAAATTCGGTGGGGAGTTCAGGAAGGCCACATACGCCTTCACCAAAGAGGTCTCGGTTTCGGAGGCTACAGAGCTGACCGACCGGGTATTTTGTGACGTCTTTGGGGCGAAGGACAACTACTCACTTGAGATCGAGTTCGAACTGGACTGAATATTTCACCTCGCGCACTCGCCTGAAAGAAAACTCAAATACCCCGTAACAAACTGAGCTTATCTTAGGTGCAAAATATGGATAAGAACAGGATTACACCAGTATTTCCCCTGGTTAAGGGCAAGACGTCCAGACAGGCTCATGCTAGATTTCCCGTCATTGATGGGAAAGTTACATACGAACACGAACATGGTAGGCAGGGATTCTTCGGGAAGGCCTCACACCTCTACCACAAGAATCCTCCCACCAACTTCACGAAGATCGAGGGATCGTTCAAACCGGAGATGCTCGACACCAACAAGCTCCCGGTCCCCGATAAGGAGGATCCCAATGCCATGCCCGTTACTATTATGGAGAACGCAGATCTCAAGATCAAGGTGTCGATGATGAGCAAGCCAATGCCGTTTTACTACAAGAACACCGAGGGTGATGACACGTGGTTTGTCCACAAAGGCCGTGGGAAGTTCGAGTCCGTCTACGGCTCGTTCAGCTTCAAGAAGGGTGACTACATTGTCGTTCCGAGAGGCACCATCTACAGGTTTGTCCCCGAGACTACAGACAATTTCTTCCTCATCATCGAGAGTGCTGAGGAGATGCAAATCCCAGACAGGGGACTTCTGGGACCCCATGCACTCTACGACCCCGCAATGATCGAAACACCAGAGCCAGAGGTCATCGAGGACGGCAAGGAGTGGGTGGTAAGGTTCAAGAGGTTCGACGAGTACACCGACTACACCTACCCGAACAACCCCTGCGACGTCGTCGGGTGGAAGGGAGATGTGACACCATGGAAGCTCTCAATTGAGGATTTCAGGCCCATCAACTCCCACAGGTACCACCTTCCCCCGAGTGTGCACACCACATTCCTCTCCCAGGGTTTCGTCATCTGCTCCTTCGTACCTCGCCCCTACGAGACCGCAGAGGACGCTCTGAAAATCCCGTTTTACCACAGTAACGTGGAGTACGACGAGGTGATCTTCTACCACGACGGAGACTTTATGTCAAGGGACGATGTCCAGCCAGGTATGGTCTCATTCCACCCCATGGGCTTCACCCACGGCCCCCATCCAAAAGCACTGAAGCGGATGTTTAAGCAGGACAAACCACTCACCCAAGAGTACGCCGTGATGATTGACACAAGAAGACCCCTGCACATCACGGAAGCGGGGTACAAGATCACCAACCCAGATTATTACAAGAGCTGGCAGGGCGCAGTCTTCGAGGAATGATTACTTCGTCGGAAATTCTGTCGTGAGCTTATAGTCGTATCCCAATTTCTCGAATAGTTCAATAAGACGGATCCTCTCACTTCCCTTCAGCCCCTTACGGTCAAGGAGAAATGAGATGTCACTTGGTATGGAGCGCTCCACGATCCTCTTGAGGAAGTCCTCATCGAGCTTATCGGAGTGGTACTTGGGAACCATGTGCCCCACCATGAGCATCTCGGCGTCCACACGCTTGATGAATGCGGGTGCGTAGTGACCGCCACCGATGCCGACGAAGGCAGGAAGATTCCCTCTGGGCTCTTCGCTCACGTACACTCTCGCCACGTCCACAATAGCCCGGGCGACAACCTCGGTAGCCCTTAGGTCGTTCCACTCTTCCTTTGACCCCCCAGTTTCCATGAAAATGGCAGGGACGTCAAGCTCTGTAGGCCCGTGGTGACTTACCTCCAACCCGACCCAATACTCTGTAAGTCCCGCATCAGTCTGGTGCTCCTTGATCGAGTGGTACGCCCTGAAGAGAGCGTACGCTGGGGCAATACCGACCGAGTGGGACTTTCCACTTCCGATTGTATCCTCACCCCAGTTCCCCAGTGGATGCGCAAGGAGCGTTTTCCGCCCACTCTCAGACTTATGTTTGGAGGCGAAGATGACAAGGTTAGTACGTAGATACCCTCTCATGTAGTCAACCCTGATGTGAGAAGTAGAGATTTTCAAAATACCCACCGAGTTATCTTCACTGATCTCGAGTGTGTATCTCCCCTCCTCCCACGACTCGGGAGCAGTGAGCTCTACAGGGTTGCTTGCGCGAAGGAGCTCCCTGAGGGTGACTAGCATGTTCATACCCGCCTGATCAAGCTCTGAGACGATTATGAGAACTGGGACGTCGACTACTGGAGTCATGGGACCATGTCCTTGGCGATACCCTTAGGATCGAATCTCTTGAGGTCGTCGTAGCTTTGGCCGACACCGATGTACAGAATTGGCTTCTGGATGGCATTGGTCACCGAGAGTGCTGCCCCACCTCGAAGGTCAGCATCCATCTTCGTCAAGATTATACCGTCTATCCCGATCCTCTCGTTGAAGGTCTCGGCCTGGCGGATGATGTCATTCCCAGTAAGGGCGTCTCCCACGAAGATCTTGAAATCAGGTTCGGCATTCCTCACGACTTTCTCCAGCTCTCGAACAAGGTTGTCGTTGTTCTGCATTCGCCCGGCAGTGTCGATGAGGACGACGTCAATGTCTTTGGAAATGGCATGGTCTATGGCGTCGATCGCCACCGCTGCTGGGTCCCCCCCGTACTGGTGTGCAATGGTCTTAATCCCCAGATTATCGCCGTGCTCCTTAATCTGGTCGATTGCCCCAGCCCTGAAAGTATCCGCAGCTGCAAAGACGACGGATAGTTTGTTCTTTTGCATCATCCGTCCCAGCTTGGCTAGTGAGGTCGTCTTCCCAGTACCGTTAATGCCCAGCATGAGAATGATGTAAGGCTCGTCGTCGTCTGCCCTCTTCTCCCTAATGGCCTCGATGAGATCGAAGTCAGAACCAGGTGGTGTGAGGATCTCCTCGATGGTTGCCCTCAAGGTCTCCTGCACGAACGGACGGATGTCCTTGAACCGCTCGTGCTCGTGCTTGAGAAGCTTCCTCTTCAGGTTGTCACCAATGGTGAACGCTGCCTGACTGGCCACCTCATTCTTCATCATGAAGTTGACGAGCTCCTCAACAGGTTTCTGGAGGGACTTCTCGTTGAGCTCCTTGATCTTGAACTTCTTGATTACCGAGGATATACCCTTGCGGAGTTTATTGAACATTAATCTCTGAGGGATTGTGGATGAATAAATAGATTGTGAAGGCGATCTAAGAATACTTGGTCGGATCAGGAGCAATCCCCTGATTTCTTGACCCCATAAGCATCTGCTGAAGTTGCATCTTGCTCTGCTCCATCTTGTCCACTTCCTGCTCCATCTGCTTCATGATATCGAGAAAGGTCTTTACCCGTTCTTCGAGGGTCTCGATGGCTTTCTTCACGGGCATTGGAACGACAACACCAGCACCAACATTGACGTATGCGTTCTCGTAATCGATGACCTTGGTCTTGAGGTAGACATTCCCAGGAAGAGGGAGTATCGAGGAGTTGGAGTTTAGAGGGTTGTCCAACCCCTTGAGAGTCTGGATGGTGTTGGAGACCTCCTTGATGTATTCATTGTACTGAGCCCTCTGCTGGTGGAGGCTCGCAATCTGCTGATCAATAACCTGAAGTTGTGCTTGGATCTGCTGCGCCTGACGCTGGAAATCCTCTGAACCGAGACCCAGTTTTCTCACCTTGGGATGACGAATCCTTCCTCGTCGATATCTGCGAATTCACGTGTCCTCGCTATATCTGCATTCTCGAGGACGGTTATTCCTCCCTCCTTGGGGATGAATATGTCACTCCGTCTCACGAGATGCTTGCTCCCGATGACAGAGTACATGGTCTCCAAGGCGTCCTCCTCCTTGAG
>WAMJ01000089.1 GCA_015522385.1 Candidatus Heimdallarchaeota archaeon | reverse complement strand
TTTTAACACCGCATTTTTTATGTCGCTCATATGTTTGTCATTCGATTTTGCATTTCGGGTTTAAAATGGTGTATTATATGGGTATAGAATAATTTCCGAAAATGAAATAATTTTTAGAAAAAATACGAAGCTCCCTCCATTTCTATAGTTCAGTGGGAATGAATTGTGAGAAATGGGTATATTCCTCTCGGGTGGTACACATTTGTGATTGTTTTCCATTCATAGTCAGACAAAATTTTTCAGTTAGACCAGACGGAATTATTTTATAAAATTCATAAAATCTCAAATCTGATGGATATAGTTCTCACACTGTCTAATCGATTTCAGATGAGTGAGAGGACTGTGAATAACCTCATTCGGCTTCTCGATGATGACATGACCATTCCCTTCATTGCGAGGTACCGTAAGGATCAGACGAACGGAGCAGACGAGGTTGAGATTCTGGATTTCCAGAAGGCGTTGAAATCTCTGAGGTCACTTGTGGATGCACAGGAGAAGGCTCGGACGAGGTTGGAGAAGTTAGGGGTACTGACGCCTGAGTTGGAGCAGGCCATTAATATGTGCCGTTCTGCTTCCGAGGTCTCTGACCTTCTGACCCCATACAGTAAAGATCGGAAGACAAGGGCCGGGATGGCGAGGGAGCGGGGATACCAAGAGGCAGCTGACATCATCATGGGGAGGAGCAAGGGTAATCTGAAGAAGGTTTTGTCCAAGCTTGGAGGAGACTTAGATGCGGCATTGGACATCGTTGCCGAGGAGTCGGTTGTGCATCCTCGTGCGAAGTACACGGTGGTCTCTGAGCTGCTGTTCTCGCGGATTACGGTGAAGTTGAAGAAGGAGGTCTCGAAGTACGCCTCGTATGTCAAGCTGAACTCACGGGTTGATCACCTGAAGGGTCATCAGATCCATGCGCTCTTCAGGGGAGAGCGTGATGGTCTGCTTAGTTTCTCCTTCGACTACAACTTCGAGAAGATCGTTCGGACGCTTCTCAAGCACGGGAGTCCTCCGTCGAAATTCCGGAAGTACTACGAGATGGGGTTGGAGAGGGGTTTGAAACGTCTTCTCATCCCGAGATCTACTCGTACAGTCCGCAAAATGCTGAAGGAGAAGGCGGATCGTCGTGCGATCGAGGTCTTCGAGATGAACCTGTTGAATCTGCTGCTCACACCACCAATTGAGCCAGAGCCAGTTCTCGCCTTGGATCCGGGATACAAGACGGGGGCGAAGGTCGCGGTCGTTGACGCCAGTGGAGATCTGTTGGACACGGCTGTGATCTATCCGGTGGCTCCGCACAACAAGACGTCCGAGAGCACGAAGATACTGAGGTCCCTGATCAAGAGACACGGGGTGGAGTTCGTCGTTGTGGGGGATGGCACGGCCTCGAAGGAGACAGCGCAGTTCGTGCAGAGTCACCTTCCTGAAGTACGGATGGCAGTGGTCTCTGAGGTTGGGGCCAGTGTGTACAGTGCTTCGAAGATAGCGAGAGAGGAGTTCCCAGATCTGGAAGTGGAGATGCGGAGTGCTGTCTCCATCGCCCGGAGGGTGTTAGATCCGCTGGCAGAGTACGTGAAGATCGACCCGAAGTCCTTAGGGGTTGGCCAGTACCAGCACGATGTCGATCAGAAGATGCTGGACGAGTCCCTGCGGTTCACGGTCAGCAGGGCGGTGAACAGGTATGGTCTGTCCACCGAGACGGCCTCGGCCAGTGCTTTGACTTATGTCTCTGGGATAGGGGAGGCTCTTGCCAAGCGGATTGTCGACTACAGGAAGAAGAATTCGATAACCACGCGTAGGCAGTTATTGAAGATCTCGGGGATAGGTAAGCAGAAGTACCAGCAGTGCAGCGGTTTCTTGCGAGTGCCCCACTCCGAGCAACTGCTGGACCGGACGATGATCCATCCCGATGACTACGAGCTGGCAGAACGGATGGTGCGGGAAGCAGGTACTTCCTTGAAGAAGCTGGAGAAGATGTCTTCCAAGAGCAGGAGGAAGATTCTTTCTCGGTTGAAGGTCAGTAAGTACACGGACGAGGAGATCGGTGAGATCCGGATCAAGGATATCATCGAGGAACTGGTCTTCCTTGGGATAGATCGCAGGGGAGTCCGGGAGTTCCACGACATCGTTGGCCAAGTTGAGTCCTTGGATGATCTGAAGATAGGGAAGTCGTACTATGGAAAGGTGAGTAATGTCACTGATTTCGGCGCCTTCATCAATTTGGGGATAAAGGAAAACGGACTAGTTCATAAGTCTCACCTCGCAGATCGATTTATCCAGAATGTGTACTCGGTCGTGAAGGTGGGAGATTTCGTGAAAACGGAGGTCATCGACATCGATATGGAACGACGGCGAATCTCTCTCAAACTCCTTGAGGTCAATGGGAAGAGACCGTAAAGGTGCAGATCTAATGCGAGATTGGGTAGTACGATTTTGACCAAGGTATCCTTCAGCACGGAAGAGACCGTAGAGGATCACTGTGAGATCGGAGAAGAGCAGACGGGAGATTAGTAAGAGCCAGATAATTACAGAGAGATATAGGTGACAAGGAGGAGGAGGCGATGAATAGAGCAGAATATCTGGAGCCGAGGATTGGCAGACAGCACTCACAACTTGTTCCTCGAGAGTATCCAGATTAGAGATTTGCAAAGCCTTTCTCGAGATCGGCGATGAGATCGTCCACGTTCTCAATACCGACCGACAGTCGGACGAGTCCTGGATTGATCCCAATCTCTGCTCTTCTCTCCTCAGGAATAGATCCATGGGTCATGTCGGGTGGGTACTCGCACAGGCTTTCCACTCCACCGAGAGACTCTGCGAGAGTGAACAGTTCGAGACCCTTGAGGAAGTTGTACGCAGCATTCTTCCCCTCCTTCAGATCAAAGGATATCATTCCTCCTCCAGTCCTCATCTGCTCTTTTGCGACTTGGGAGTTCGGGTGGTCGTCGAGAAAAGGGTAATAGACTGTGGTAACCTCAGGTCTCTCAAGGAGGTATTCAATGAGTCTTGAGGCGTTCATGGCGTGCCTCTCCATGCGCACGGCCAAAGTCTTGATTCCCCGCATAGCCAGCCAGCTGTCGAAGGGGGAGGGCACAGCACCTGCAGCATTCTGCAGGAACCTCAGCTGCTCGTGGATGTTCTCGTCGTTGGTGACCACCACACCACCCACGAGGTCCGAGTGTCCACCTATATACTTGGTCGTGGAGTGCAGTACCATGGAGGCACCCAGATCGAGGGGCGACTGGTTGTACGGGCTGGCGAAGGTGTTGTCAACCAACGACATGATACCGTGCTTGGAGGTTATGTCAGTGATGGCCCTGATATCGGAGACCTTGAGCAATGGATTGGTGGGTGTCTCCAACCAGACGAGCTTGGTGTTCTCCTGAATGGAATTGCTCACATTGACCGGGTCGGTGGTGTCGACGAATGTGTACTCTACACCGAATCTTCTCATGACCTTGTCGAAGAACCTAAACGTCCCACCGTAGACATCGTCGCCGCATATGACGTGATCTCCTTCGTTCAGCATCAACTGCACTGTCGCAGTCGCGGCAGAACCTGAGGCAAAAGCAAGTCCGTACCTACCCCCTTCAAGCGATGCCATGAGTTCTTCGAACTGATTGCGTGTGGGGTTTCCAGTTCTGCTGTACTCGAAGCCACGGTGGTTACCTACACCGTCCTGCTTGAAGGTTGAGCTCATATGGATCGGGGGGATGACCGCACCAGTCTCCTTGTCTGCTTCCTGTCCTGCGTGTATTGCTCTGGTCTCGAACTTAAATGTCATTGATGCCTTTGGAACCCACTCCTTGAAATAGGTTCGCTTCCCTATATACCCTTCTCAGAAGACTGAACATTTAAAATATTCCGGGTGTTTTCAGCTTAATGTTTGACTCGAAATACGACAAACCGATAAAGATTCTGACAGTGCTTACAGCAGTGATCCATCTTCTCGTAGGAGTGCTGGTTATGGCGACCAAATTCGATTTCTTGGGTGTGATTCTCTTCCTCAACGGAGCCGGATTCTTCGTAATCCTCGTGGCGATCTACCACCCTATGAAATTGCCCCTACCTACCTCCCAGAAGATGATGGTCAAGGGGATGTCCAGCAAGGTCAAGATGCTCCTCCTCGTCTATACCATCGTCACTATAATCGCGTACTTTGTCGTCTGGGGAGCATCAGGTCTTCAGCAACCGATAGGAATGGTGACCAAGGTGATCGAGGTCATTATGGTTGTCCTTCTCCTCTTGTAGTTGAGATCAGTACTTTACCACAGAGACCAGATGAGCTTTGGACTCAAGTATCTCACCATACTCAGTGTCCAGTTCATGGAAGCTCACCTCATGCATTGGAAGATTGATCTTTTGTATGAGCTCAATACAGACCTCCTTACGCCTTTTATGATCCCACCGTCCAGATCGGTCGGAGGGAATGTTACTCACCTGAGAGGAAATTATCTGCTTCCTCTGAGTGTGGAAGGAACCCCCGAGCTTTAGGTTAATGTCCTTGGTGCCATACCATGAGAGCTCGACTATCCTACCTTCATATCCCGAGATCTCGATTCCCTTCTGGAGGCCCCTCCCGGAGCTGGAGCAGTTAAAGACGACATCATAACCGTTGTCATCGGGGTTCACCCTACATCCTCGGATGAAAGAGACCCTATCTTGTGACTCCTCGTAGACATCCACCTCGATGTTCATGAGCTTTAAAACTGATGTCACGAGGGCACCGATTGCCCCGTAACCGATGACAGCGGCACGGTCACCAATACTTATCTTGGAATCCCACACACCCGTTAGTGCTGTTTCGAGGTTACTGATCATCACCGCTTCTCTCGCACCCATCTCCTTGGGAAGTAGGGTAATGTCTTCACGGCGAATGACCGCCATGTCCTGATGAGGATGCATGACGTGCACGTACCTTCCATCATTTTCTCCATCCACGACCTCACCGACGAGGCTGTACCCGTACTTGATCGGAAGGGCGAAGGAACCTCTCTGGTAGGGCACTTTCATTTGGGCATAAAGTTCAACTGGGACTGAACCTGAAAAAACCAGTCGCTCAGTACCCGTACTGATACCAGAGTAGACACTCTTAATCGTCACCATATCGTGTGAAGCTCGGACAGATTCATCCCTGATCTCTGTTCTCTTGGGAGCTGTGATCCATAGGGCGCGGGTCTCTATCAAACTAAGATCTCCTCTCGTAAGTCCAAATCTGGAGATGATTTAAAAAATACTTACTCTGGAGACAT
>WAMJ01000088.1 GCA_015522385.1 Candidatus Heimdallarchaeota archaeon | reverse complement strand
TACTCGTAGCTCACTGAAACTATGTCCACAGAGTCTAAGATGGGGTCAGAGACTTCCTTGACATCCACGATACCCTCGTCGTTCTCATCGATGAAGATGACGTCGTTCGTTGGATCAGTAAGGCTCTCGGAGAAGATCTCTGCGTGAACAGAGGTGATCAGAAAGAGCACGAGGAGAAATGCCTTGTACTTCATGATCGAACGTGGACTCATGTGTTGAAAAATGTTGCGTCAAATATTTGAAGTCAAGGGCTAGGAAACCACTACATTGCTCGAAATCTGTCATCATGGAGAAGGAGCATAGATAACACAGGAAAATAGCAAAACGTACTGAATAGAGAGCAAGACCAGTGCTATGGAAAGAATTTTCCTCAGCAATGGTATACCAGTAATTATTACATGATAAAGGCAAATGAGTGGGGTCGAAGTACTTCGAAAAAACTTATATCCGTAGAGTAAAACACATGTAATTATGGACAGGTCAGTTATTACGACAATTTCTGTGATAGGGATCGCAGCTCTTATTTCGGGGAACTTCTTTGTGTTCACACAGCCGGCCCTTGGCAAAATCGTGACGACGGATATCGTGTATAGCCCGTTCGACCAGTTCGACCTCAAGGATATACAAGCTTACAAACTACCAAACGGACAGACAGACGTGATCGGATATTCATTTGGGAGGGGGATGCTATACACCAGACTGGATGAGGATTTAGTGACCATCACGGACTACACGAAGATCAATAATACCAGACGATGGATTGATACCGTGATACCAATAGACGAGAACTACCAGTACATGGAAACTTTAGACGGATATTTTGTCCTCAGGAACTACAAGGAAGCAACAGTGATAAATGTGACTTCAATAGCGGAAGTAATCGGTAATGGTTTCTACTATCTCCATCCCAGAGGCATTGCAATGTTAGATGGCACACCCCACCTATACATACCGTTTGAAATTTTTATAAACAACACATCTATGTGGGTTATAGCAGACTTCGTATGGATGGGTACTACCTTCTCAGATCCTGAAATCATAACTGTCATATCCCCAGATTATCGAGATGCAGAGTCACCAGTGATAATCAGAGGATCTAACCTATACTTCAGAACATCTATGAATTCCAGCATATATGTTATCGATCTGAAAAGCGGGGACTACAAGGATATCTCACCTGTTGAGCCGGATCTCGTACAGCTTGGAGTAACAGGTTTTTACAAGCAGAAGACAGTGGTGTTAGGAAATTTTGCCTACGTTGTGACCCAGAGCAGAGATGAAATCTGGGTAACGGACAACTCCAGCAAGTTGGTCTACAGGGGTACTGGCTTTGAGCAGGTCACCTATTGCGGAAGTGTGAATCTATGCGCAGTTGAGGAGGTCAACGGAGCGGGTGTACTCCCCATGGATACTAGCCTGAGTTATGTGAATCCTGCAACCTCACTTGTTCTCGGTCTAGTCTTTGACGGGAGCAGGGTCACCGCTCTGAACACCACCCTTGATATTGGCTATGGGCTGACAACGTCAATTGGACAGGGTTTATCGAGCACGTACTACCTCGTGCAGAATCAGAACACCACGATCATCGACCTACAATTGGAGGTGGAACAGCAAGAGAGTTCGAAACCGTTGTTTGAAGCCCTGACCATTGCCTCGGATGTAGTCATAGCGGGAGGTATTGTAGCGCTTGTTCTGAGACGCAAGAGAATGAAGAGGGTGGAGGAACTGTATCCGGACGCCTGAGTTCCCACCACAATAATATTGATCTGCAGGTTTTCTCCAAAGGTGTAATTGAAAGAGTTCTCCAACCCTCCATGAGGGAGGTCTTTTCATTTATGAACACGGGATCAACAAACTGGAGAGACCATGTTATCAAAATGGGAGACAGTTGCTGTAGAATACATCAAATGCCACTCATCGTCACAATGTAAGGGATCAACCTTAAAATGGGGTACACAACCCTCTTAAATCAGTGGACCGTTCTCCACTCAGATGAAAATCAGACGTTTCACCCTTGAAGATTCGGAGAGAATCACAAAGTTTCTGTTCACTGCGACCACAGCAGAGCAGGTAAGGGAGAGCTACAGTGAGATCGTGGACGACTCCTATAGACGGCACCTTGTGGTTGAGATCGAGGGGGAACTGCACGCTACAGTGATGCTCATGAGGGATTCTCACCCCATGAACCACCACCGTGGGGTACTGTATGGCTTCGTTGTCTCGCCGAAGTACAGGGGGAAGGGGATAGCCGAGGAGTTACAGAAAAGCATCGAGCTAGAAGCTCGGAAGATGAGCATCTCTCTCCTCACACTGTCCACATGGGAGACAAACGAACGGGCAATTGCCTTCTACAAGAAAGTGGGATTCAATGTCTATGGGAGGTTGCCCAAGGGGACGCTGAACAAGAAGGGCAATGGATATGAGACTGAAATTCTCATGTATAAAATACTGGATTAGCAGGTCTTCAATCCTGAACTATCTCGTATCATTAGGGCTGTCAACAAGGGGTGCCTGTGCAAGAAGAGGTCTCTCTAACCATCAATATTGCCCTACAGGAGGATGACACTAACACCTTTGGAGGAACATTATTATACCACCAAAAAAAGATTCAAGACATGGCAGAGTCCATTGACCTCTATCGACTCATAGAACAAATTGAGAGTGACAGAACACTCAAGATGAAGTTCAGGAAGGCTTTGGACCTGGAGGACGACTACGCCAAAACCTCGGATATCATTGAGCTACGCGATGACCTCAGAGAAGAGATGAGAACGGGTTTCGAGAAGGTGTGGGAGGAGATTAGGGACCTGAGAGAGGAGACAAAGAACCTAAGAGAGGAGATGAAGGCCCAAAGAGAGGAGATGAAGGCCCAAAGAGAAGTGATGAACATGCATGCCATTTCCCTCGAGAACCTGTGGAAAGAGGTCCGTGATATAAAGCTAGATCTGAAAGAGACCAAGGAAGAGGTGAAGAAGACTCACCGAAGATTGGACAAGCACGAGGAGTGGTTGAAGTCCATGGGTGGATCTGAGCTTGAGATGAAATCCTTCCGTTGGTTCATGGCAGTTTTGGACGCCAAGGGAGAGGACGTGAGCAACCTCAGATGGAGGGCAAAGTTCACAGATCCCGAGGAGCGGTTGGGAACTCCAGAGATCAAAATCGATGTATTCTCGGAGAAACCACTGTATGTCGTTGAGATCACAAACTACATCAGCGACATCAAGAAGTTGATGACTCTGAAGAAGAAAGTCCAGTTCATCCGAGAGAAATTTGGGAAGCCCAAGGTGATCATCATCACAAATGGTTTCGTGGAGGAGATCGAGGAGGAGGCTAGGGACATCTGCAATGCCAATGGATTTGAGGTATTCGACATTGGTTGGAGACCATAGTAGAATTATCGACGAGTAGTGAGAATTCTTAAATCCGTAGAGGAGAGTACACACCATGGAAGAAAGGTTCGAGTTCTCACCTGACGTGGAAGCGTATGTTTTCTACCTGTACATGTTTCTCATCCTACCCTACATCCTGTTCACACAGTGGGGTGTTCTGTTGTATGAGTACCTGTTTGGAGACAGCCTGTACGCCATCATCGTCTTCACGTTATACACAGTTGTCATCCCATTTCTCGGCCCAAGATTCGTCGGGAATCTGGTCAGCACCGCAGTGTGCTTGGTGCGTATGAAGCGAATACCAAAATCATCCGAGTTGCCACCTTGGCTGTTCAGGGCACCATCATTCTTGCTGGGTACTATCGGGATGAGGGCTCTGAGTTTAGCCTCGGGTGCAATTGTTCTCGTCCCTTTCTATTTCTTACTCATAATGAATCCACTCGTCATCTTCGTCGTCATCTACGGAGTTGCAGAGCTGCTGACCCTCCTCGTCTTCGTCCCCATCCGTATGAAGCCAATGGACGCTGCTGTAGATGAGGCGGTGGAGACGGGCAAAGTGAGCAATGACATATACCAGAGGATCGAGACGAACAGGGAATTCGTGTTGGATTTCGCAGAGAGCGTCGGAATGCGAGTCCAATTCCAGAAGACACCCGTTGACAGGATTAACCTGAAGAAGAACTCCTTTGTGGTTCACGAAGGATCACTGGTTTTGGAGAGGGGAGAGCTGAAGAGACTGATGCTGTACGTCTATGCCCTCAGGTTTAGGAAGGTTGACAGGATGATCAATGGAGCGATAGTCACCCTATATCCCCTCGTTCTCTACTTCATACTATCCAAATTGAGATGGAACTACCTTTCCTCACAGAACAGCATCGTGCTCATAGCTGTCTATATAATAGCGATCTTACCCTTCTTCCTCGTGTCAGCGAATACATGGAGGGTGGCATACAGTACCGAGGAGTACGTGGCACAGCAGATGGGAGAAGAGTACCTCCAAGCGGTAAGTAAAATCGTCGAAGAACTGAATAAGCGGAGAGAACACGGGATATCAATTCCATTTATTGGCCTGTCGAGGTACTACACCCTCAACCCACCAACTCATTCTTTGATTATCCATGTACTTGACGGAATGGCGTGAACACTCAAGGGAAAGAATTTATTAGATACCATACACAATGCCATACGAAGCTATCTGAACCAAGAGGATTGGATAACTGTGAGATACAAAGCGTATACTCTTAGGAACTTTAGAGACATTGAACAACTGAAGAACGTGGACAAGGAGATCATTGAGGCGGTCGAGGTCGTAGGAAGCGTACTGCCATTCAGGGTGAACAGCTACGTAACAGATGAACTGATTGACTGGAAGAACATACCAAATGATCCCATCTTCCAGCTAACCTTCCCACAGCGGGGTATGCTCCCGCCAGATCAGTATGAGCGCGTGAGGGAGATGTTGGGAACAAATGAGCTCCAAGAACTGGTTACAACCATCCGTAGGGGGCTGAATCCACATCCCGCGGGGCAGATGCAATATAATGTCCCATTGCTCCACGGAGAGCCGATGGCAGGGATTCAGCACAAGTACCGTGAGACAGTTCTTTTCTTCCCAAGACAGGGTCAGACGTGCTTCTCTTTCTGTACCTTCTGTTTCAGGTGGCCGCAGTTTGTCGGTGTGGACGAGCTGAGGTTCGCAAGTAGGGAGATAGACCAACTCGTCACCTACCTTCAGGAGCACCCAGAGGTGCAGGATGTGCTCTTCACCGGCGGTGACCCCATGGTGATGAGCCATGGAGTACTATCACGCTACATACGTCCACTTATCGATGCTAGACCAGAGGGCCTGAGGTCAATCAGGATAGGGACGAAGGTCCTCTCCTACAACCCGTACAAATTCCTAGGCGACGAGGGGGAGGCTTACGAGTCGCTCTTCGAGGAGGTAGGTGAAGCTGGTCTGCACCTCGCGATCATGGCCCACTTCAACCACCCCAACGAGATGAGAACCTCGGCACTCATGGACGCGGTGAGCGTGGTCAGGAGAACGGGTGCACAGATCCGCACACAGTCCCCCGTCCTGAACCACATAAACAACGACCCATCGGTGTGGGCGGAGATGTGGAGACGGCAGGTTGATCTGGGGATGATCCCCTACTACATGTTCGTCGTTCGGGATACGGGGGCGAAGGAGTACTTCAAGGTACCGTTGGTGAGGGCGTGGGATGTGTTCAGGCAGGCCTACAGGAATGTCAGCGGCCTCTGCAGAACAGTTAGAGGTCCATCGATGTCAACGACTTGGGGCAAGATCGAGGTCATGGGGAAGACCACAATCGGCGGACAAGCACTCCTAGCCCTTAGGTTCATCCAAGGGAGGGACGCGAGGTGGGTGGGAAGACCGTTCTTCGCCAAGTACGACGAGAACGCCTCGTGGGTGGACGAACTCCAACCGGTTGAGGGAGGGAGATTCTTCTTCCAAAAAGACGAGGACTATTTGCGATCCTATGACAGAATCAGGCAGATGGAGGAGTCTCCAGCTCAAATATCATGGGATGTGAACTACTCGGGGTAGTTAAATTCTACACAGTAAATAACGGGATATCTGGAGTTAATCGAATATTCATTCTGGATAAGAAGTTCTGTACTCACACGGATCATAGGGGTCAGTTCAAGCAACTAAGAACTGTGCTTGGAAACCACCCTAGATATGTCCCCCAAAGCCTGTTGCCGACATCACCATTGAGTTCATAGGAGAGGATGACAATGTCCGACTCCCCCCTTATGTGATCTTGATAAGACGAGGTCTCCAGAAACTCTGGATCCGAGGTCTGTCCGAGCACCACTAGCCTGCTACCCAATATAGCGTAGTCAATGAGGTCGGAAAGTCTGTCACTGGTATAAACAACCCCAATGGAGGTGCTCCTCACCTCATGCCCAAGCATGAAATAGATGTCACCATCGGACTCCAGCAGGGCTGTGCCCCGACCCATCGCTGAGTAGAGAGTCTCGTTGCCCCCGTCTCTGTACATGTACACCATTGTCTGATTCCCTTCCAGATTGTAGCTCATGACAACCGGAGAAATGTCGGACAGAACCATACCCGTGACCTCATCGGTACCCAATTGCTGAAGCCATCCCACCATCCGACTACTTGTCAGACTGAAAAGTATCCGGACGCCACCTTCAAGATAGACATCCCCGAGCATGGTTCCTCGGGAGGTACGGGCGTAGACGAACAGCCTGTCTTCACCCACCACCATCCTGCTGTTTGATATAACGTACGATCCCGATATCTGGATGAACTCGACAATATCGCCCGTTGTATTGTACGCATAGATGGCGAGATGGGATAATTCACTTGCATTCCCGATAACATCTGTAGCATTGTACTTCAGGTACTTGGCCGTCCCGATGATGTAGACCTTTCCATCCTCGACAACAAGATCAGAGGGGTTGGCAGGGAAGGATTCGACCAAAAGGAGCACGCCGTTCGGAGAGATCTTCACGAGCATTCCACCGCTTCCGGAGATGTCCCGTCCCTCAAAGGTCGTCGCCCCCTCCAACCTGAAGACAAGGATCACATTGTCATCACCGTCCACAGCCATTCCCACGGGGTATCCATCGACATAGATGGAGATATTCTGTTCGAGGTCACCGGCACTGTCGAATCGCTCAATCAAATAGCCACTTACCAGAGGACTCCCGTAGGATATGTCCACCTTGTCCACAAGGGTTATGTTTCCAAGAATCAATGTGTCTCCCGAACCGTCGAGAAGAATAGAGCTGAACACATCGTATTCTGGACCGGGGCCCTCAGTACAAGGGGGATGATCGGGGAAGATCTGAAAAGAGAGATTCGGTATCAGGACTAAGACAAACAGGACTATTACAACTAACTTGCTACGGGTACCCATATGGGAACATGCACTTGAACATAAATAAGAACTAAGAACATCACCACAACGATCCAAAACCCCAATAGAAATACAGGAAGGAGACCCTCACAACGATATGTACGGATCAGAGTAATCCAGAATCACGGGTCTACTCTGTCTCAGGATAGAGATCAGCGGATAGGGGAGCGTCTACAGGTACCTTTCTGCCAGTGAGGTGGACGAGCAAGAAAATCAGTGCAGACACCCCTGATGAAACCATTAGAGGGACGGTGATGAATGAAGAAATGATGAAGAGGACACCAATGACTATGAGGAGAGCCCTCTTCTTCTGCTCAAAGAGGAAGGAGAATCCGATGAGGAGGAATCCATAAATCCCTGCACCCACAATCGGTACTATAACACCTATACCGTAGTAGGAGTAGTAACTTCCAAAAACCAGTATTCCACCAGACAGGAGACCATAATCATTCATCAAGCTGGTGACGACGTAGTACTCGGTGGACAGTGAAAACACCGCGTAGATGACCATCAGAGCACGGAGCACTCCACGCATTTCCCCAGGGAGCTCTCGGTATGACAGGAGGAGGAAGACCAGTGCCCCACTCCCGCATACAAGAGCGAGAGCGATAGTAGGTAAAGACCAGTTCGAACGCTCAGTTAAGGTAATGCTAATGATGTTCAGGTAGACGACAATCTGCATGAAGACGTGCATCAATGCCTGGTAGAGGAAAAATCGAGAACTGCGCGGCCCCTGGGGTCGTGAGTGCATACAGCGTTTATTACAAATACAGTATTATAAATATTTATGTGCGATATACCACAACAATACGAATTTTGTATATCAGCATTCACTTATATAGAGGGAATGAGGGACCATGGGAGACCAATTTGGATCGGTTCTACGTACATGGATGATGGAGACCACATATATGTCATAAACAGGTGACCCGAAGTAGCCATCCCAGAGGACATCTTGCATCAGATACCCTTATGCTGCTCAACTATAGAGGATAGGGGTGGCGGAAGTCCCTCCTCCGGGCGTACTGCCGAACCCCCACGAGGAGAGTGAGGGATATCAGCACCCGCTGAGGTCCTTCTCGAATACATAGAAGGAGAGGTTCTCGGGCGTGAATTCTCCCGTGATCTCGTACCCTAATTTCAGGTAGAAATTGATGTTTCGCTCAGCCACGGTTGGAGTCACGAGAGTCCAACGCTTTCGAGGATGTAGTTGTTCTAACTGGTTGATGACCCAGCTCCCGATTCCTCTTCCCTGAAAATCGGGGTGGACGAATAATGTCTTGATCTCGATCGTAGTGTCTGATTCCTTGGACAGAACCACTCCTCCGATGAGTTCGCCTCCCTGCTCGATGCGGTACACGTGACAGTTTCCGATTTTCTGTAGACGATAGTAGATCCTGAGGCCTCGTTTGGATGTACCTGGTCTCATGTAGCTGTTTCCAATTGATTTCTCGTAGACCATGTAACAGAGATCACTGAGCTCTGCCATTTCATTCAGGTCTTGGAATTGGGATCTGGTGAGATTCAATGATATTCGGGAGGTTTCATGATATTTAGAAATTCCCCCGTATCATCGATTTTCTGAATCGATTAGGAGCTCAGAATCGTAGGTCGTATAATGTTTCAGTCAAATAACACCAAACTCATGTTCATAGGGTACTATCTCGGAGTTGTACCTCGATACGACCAGAGGGGTGGATCAATGCGAATACCGCTTCCGGTACCAGACGACCACAGCGAGGGAGAGCGGTATGAGCAAGGTGGGGAAAGAGAGGACTACAGTTGATGCGCTTGTCTCGTCCTCGGGGGTATACGATCCACCATCTTGGAGGAGGGTTGCTGTTGTATACCTTACGAAGTAGCTCATGACGATGAAGTCCTTCAGAACCGCAATTTTACCATACTTTAAGGGCTGACTCATGGTGACCTCCCCTGTTTCATCGTATACTCGTATTGTGATCACCTCACTGTACTCGAAGGTCACCACTCTTCCAAAGCCACCCTGTATCTGTCCGACGACGTAGGGCAAACTGAACAAGCGGGTACTATTCAACCCAGTGATCTTCCAAATATCGGTATCCGACCGTACCCACTCGCCCCCCATGCTGTCCTGTGACGTGGTGTAGTTCATCATGTATATCTCGCTGTACACCATAGCCATCCTGTAGAATGAGTTAAGAAGCCCGACCTCCTGTTTGATATCGGAGAGAGCGGGAGAATGTATGAACTCAACGTTTCCAACACCAACGAGACAGTCGCCGCAACGGGTAACACCTCTTTAATCGACTCCATGACCGCACCGTCCGAACCGTAGACATCCGTGGTGTTTGTGACGTAGAAGAAGAGAAGGACATCCTCACTGTAGCTACTCTTTGAGATGAGGCTAGGAATGAGCTTGCTCATAACCGAACCGTCGGTCGTGTTGTACGTGCTGGAGTACTCGAAGTCTACGAAGGAGTAATTACTCTGTAAGGCGAAAGCCCCTATCACCGAGACATTGAAGAGTTGCTCCCCAGTACTGACATTGTCCACAACGACTAGAGGATCCGGGAATACGCCGTACTTCAGAGAAGCAGTGCTTCCGTTGTAGCTGTGCAGGTACTCCGTACCACTGTTCCAGTCACCGCCATAGGCGAATGGAAGCTCTTCGATCACTGTCAGAGAATTGATCGAACCTCCTGGTTTCAGGCCAGTAAGGTCATAGACCTTGGTCATTCCTTCCACATCCATAGCCACTCTGTTGTTCTCCACCCTGTCAAGGATGTTGTACTCACCGCAGGGATTGTTCTCAATACTGGTCTCGAAGGTGGTGACGTAGTCTCCGTCGCTACTATAGACATCATAGGTAAGGAGATCACTCGTCTCGGGGTCATCGGAGTACATGCAGGCCGTTGACCGATGAACCACTGGAAGGACCAAGAGTAGAATTATCAGAAGTCTCTTCATTGAACTACTATGGTTCCGAGAAATATCAATGAGGATAAATTTTTCATTACAGTGTCCTCATCCTTGGCACTCCCCATAGCTGAAATAACCAGTTTAGAAACCTAGGAGTACTATACACCAGTTCCATCAGGGTAGAGCCCACCCACCTCTGAGCTTACCAATGTGCTCTTTGACAAGTAAGCAAGAAGGAAGAAGACAACAGCAGAAACACCAGAAGAGACAAAATAGGGGTAGAGCACTATTATAGACAGGATAAAAGCCGCACCCAACAGGGAGAGCACAGTCTTGCCCTTACCTGTTATCTGCCGAGAGATTGTCAATAGAAAAATTCCGTAGACAGGTGCGGAGAATATTGCAACTAAGCCCACCATACCTGTTGGCACATATATCTCGATCCCTCCCTCGTAGAAGAACTGCTCGAGGTAACTGGGTACTACATAGTACTCCGTTGCAAGTGATCCCACAAGGTAGGTAATATTGACCCCACGGTTTGTCACCAATCCAACTGCCTCAAGTTCACGGTATGACAGCACGAGGAGATAGAGACTTGCACTACCAGTTATTAAGGCGATAACTATAGTCAGGGGAGCCCAAGTAGGTGGTTCATAATAACCAGCTAATTGTGAATTTACGTTCTCCAGATTCAGGTATACAGTAATCTGCATGGAAATGTGCATTATGGCTTGGAGGAGGAAGAATCTTCGCAAAGGTTTTTCGTCGTCCACACTTGAAGCAGAGGAAGAAGTATATAAAAATATAGTGGGGTGACGCCTTCATGGAGATATCATACTCCATGGAGATTATGAGGAGGCTAGAATAAAATCCGTTCTTGAAAGGTCAGTGTAAACCACCGTTGTGCACGAGGAACTTATAGAGCCTCTACCAAGTGGCACGATTCTCTAGACACTAGTAGAAACCCATGTCCTCGAACTTGTAGTGTATACCTTGTTTCTGAATCGCACCGATGTCAATGAATGGATCGCAGTCAAAATGGTAGAGAAGGTGGGCAAGGTAGTACAGGTGGGCTTGCACAACAGTGCTCTGCGAGCTGATGATCCCTGGGACATTGCCGAAGAACTCTGCTACAGATGGATGGTGAATCAGTGGGATATAGAGCAGTGCACCTCCGTTCATGAGGAGCTCAATGTGCCTACCCCCATCCAGCATCTCTAAGACATATTCCATGTAGCCAAGCACGAGCCTCTCCCTCACTGAGTCGGTGTCATTGTAGTCCACCTCCCCATCCATCCACTGGATCTTCCAGAACCGAGGGTAGATCATACTGTACATAGTATAGTGGAAGAGCTGCACAAGCGGCACATCATGTAAGACGACATCCTCACCACGGGATGTCGTGTAGGTCGCAGAGACCCCGAGAAGGTCACAACCGCCTACCTCTAGGTCAATGCGGAGCGTGGGGTACTGTCCATGATCCCACTGCAGGATGACCCACTCCTTCGAGCTCTCCGTTGACTCATCCCCCGACAAGTAGACCGTGTTGTCCAAGACGAACTGGGCGAGGGGGAGAATTCCCCCTTCTACATTCTGAACGAGAAACTTGCTCAGCAGATGAAGGACACCAAGGATGTCCGAGCTGTCGTAATTGCACATGTCATTGCCGGGATACTTCTTTAAATCAATGATATCCTCTCCGAGGGTGACACACACCCCATAGTCCATCATATTGAAAGACAGCATGTATACCAAATCGGGAATGGGCGAGAATATAAAGGTTGGGAGGTTAATGACAACTGGTTCTCTCGAACAATATTCATTGGACTGGAGCCCCCAGTCAACAGTGAACCCTCACGCCCCATGCTATAGAGAAGAGATCAAGTTCAACATTCTAACTGGTTAAAAGAGGACTCCGAACAGCTGAATGCACTATCCTGAAACACGACCTTTGTGAACAGAAAATGTCTGGAAGGACTCAAACACATCTGTGCAGGTATTCCTACTGGGGGTCTACGATACGATCATGTACCAGTTTTCCCCCCATATTCACGTAGTATACCAAGAAGAACACTGCTGCCACACCCGAGCTCGCAATAAGGGGAACCAGAGGAATTCCAAATATGATGAAAAGCCACCCCATAGTCTTGATGAAGCCACTATTGTCCTTGTCAAATACCCTTGAGAGAAGCACAAGAAGTATTCCGTACACTATGGCCGCGATCACCGCACCCGTCATGAACAGAGTAGTTAGACTGAGTGTATCAATAATGGGGCGACTACTAATCAACCTCTCGCGTTCCATCAGACTGTAAATGGCGAAGTACTCTGTGAACGGGGACAATACCAAGTAGACAACGAATATGATCCGCGTATTGTCCTCTAATGCAGAAGACACAGTTCTGTAAGAGAGGAGAGACAGTCCGAGAGCTATCGATCCAGCGGTTATCGCGATGATGACGGTCAGGGGATCCCATTGAGCCGGAGTGCCCCAAGATGACTTATTCTCGATATTCAGATAGACGACAATCTGCATGAAGACATGCATTATCCCTTGGTAAAGGATGAATTGTCGACCATTATTTGGCAATAGTTTATCATTATCCATACATTGTTAAGCAGGTGCAGATATAATAACCTATTGGTTCACCAGTATTTTTCAGATAGGAAGCCTCACTTTTCAGATATAACTCCAGCATTGAGAATATATGTTGAGATCCACACACCCGCTCGAATCCTTATTAACCACTGGGCATATCTAAGAGCAATGGACAAACACCCCCTGCGCTACCGGTACCACAGACAGTCGAATATAGCGACACTCCTCATCGCCGCGCTCTACATCCTCGTTACGAGGGACGTCTTCCTCCTTCTGGGATTCCCACCACTCGTCGTCTTCCTGCTCCTGCTCGCCTCCTACCTCGGCAGCGACGTCAACATCCCCCTCTACTCAGTGGAGTCCACGTTCAGGGAGAACATCCTTCCCCTGCACATCTTCGGTCTCAGATTCGCACTGCCGAGGTTCGTCCGCAGCCGCACGCTGATCGCGGTCAATGTGGGAGGAGCGGTCGTGCCCGTGGTTATCTCGGCCCTGCTGCTGCTGCTCGACCCACTAGCCTTTCTCTACCTACCCGTCCCCCTCGCGGTGGTCAGCATCGTAGTGAACTGGCAGGCCAAGCTCGTCCCGGGGGTAGGGATCACACTGCCCGCGCTCTTTGCACCCTCGGTCTCCATCGGAGTGAGCGTGCTGTTTCTCGCGTTCACCAGTGGTCTCTCACATCTCGTTGCGGTCGTCTACATCACCTCATCAGTGGGGTCACTCATCGGAGCGGACCTGATGAACCTGAGTAAGATTCCGAAGCTTGGGAGCCCCATGGTCTCTATAGGTGGAGCCGGTACATTCGACGGTGTGTTCATGGGGGGGATATACGCCATCACACTCGTGGGCATGTTTCTGCCCCACCTCGTTCAGGGGTGAGAGGGATCGATGGCTCCAGCAGTTAGTAATAGATACTAGTGAGAGTACCTCGGAACCACAGGGAGCCATGGACTGTGGGAATCGTCAAGGAGAGGTGTGCCCTGAATGGGAGCAAGGATAAGCTGAAACACAAACTGTCCCCGCTAATGCTGAGATCAGTCCTCAATCCGATGTCTAACCGAGTCCGTATAATCGTCAACGACCTCGGGTATTGGGGGTTCAATTCCATTCTCCTGGATCAGCATCATCCCCTCCTGAAAGCTTATCTTTCCCAGATTGCAGAGTTGTTTGAAACCAATGGCCCCACCCGCATAGTGCTTGAGAAGAACGTCCAGCTTCCAACGTCTGAACGCATCTAGCGTGGCCTCCTTGTATAGAACACTCTTCCCCGTCCCCCTCTGGGCGCTGTACCACCTGAGGAATTCCATGTCATCCTCCGGGATTTTAAAACTGATCTGAGCCACAGTTAGGAATCCAAACCACAATATTTTAAGATATGGTTTGATATTCAATCCTGTGCACACCAACTGGAGTTTCCTCCCAGATACGTATACATGGAGAAAATTTGATCATCTGTATCAGAATGGGTGGAAAGAGATAATCGTCAGGACTATCAAGACCCATCGTATTCTTTGCACAAGAGAAGTTATAGATGAGCTGAAATACCGGAAGTTTGGAATTGTGGAAGACGGGGTTCTCAATTATGTGGGTATACTTCCAGCTCTTGATATCAACTACCAACTATACGATCGGCAGGGCTTTGACAAAGCGGATGCTTCACTTATTGAGTACGCCGAACGTAGAGAAGCAATAGTCGTCACAGAGGATCATCCGATGCTGGCACTAGGCTACTTGGAAAATCTTGATTTCATACAAACCATCGATTTCTTCCACATATTGTGGAGGAGAGGAACGATTACGCAAAATCAGATGAACAAGCTCCTGAGAATCTTCCGGGATCTAAGGAACATAACGAAGAAGAAGGAGAGGAGCATCAAGAGAGACTTGCGGGAATAACACATGATGTCCCCTGTCGGGAGAACTGTGCCACATTCAGCTCGTGGAATGCTCTCATGTCCCCATGATCACAGAGCCAATCTGCCAGTAGACACCTTGGACACACTCCGGGAGATCACGGGCACCGAGCTGGTTCGCCGAGTCCAGACCACCCGGCCACAGGTACCCGATGATACCGACTACCCGGTCATTGCTCAGGGACAGCCTGTAGTAGTTGAGGGCGATGATCCCCATGGTGAGCAGTCAAACAATAGACTATGTCAATACCTACTACATGAGTCGATCCGAAGCATTGAGCGCTGCAATTGCAGAATGGGAATCCCTAGCAAAAAGGGACAATGGTATGCACCCAGCCTACCTGTCCAACATTGGAGAGCAAGGGAATAGATTCTTCTTCCAAGACGCTGACCCGATAATTCCAGAGTATGATATTGTCGAATACAGTTTCTACTATGAGGAATATGATGATCTAAATACGGCCCTATATTCGGGGATGATCATT
>WAMJ01000087.1 GCA_015522385.1 Candidatus Heimdallarchaeota archaeon | reverse complement strand
TCATTATGTAATGATAATAGGAGTAGTATGCGAGAACTTCAGCAATCTCTTTCCTGTCCTCTGGGTTGTTTGGGTCATCGGCAGCTGTCAAGTAACCATATGCTGTTGTCAACAGAAGCAGATTTGACACAGCTGTTAGCGACATCCATGTGATTCCCTCCTTGACCGTTGCAGGATTCTCCAGAAGTTCCTTCATGAGTACCAAAGGGAGGAACCCAGCAACTTCAGATAACAGGGAAAAAGTCCAAAAACCTACTGAGTTCACATATAAAGTCTCGGTCGTTATCTCTGAAGGTGAGAAGACATCACCGATCGACAGTCTCAGATTTCCGATGTAGAGAGAGAGGGCATCATTGGTGAAATCTATTCCGAACGAGTACTTCTGGTTCCCAATGACCAGTGCAGGTACTGAGTCCGAAAGATCTACAGAGAGCGGTGTGAGCAGGTCAGCCACAGAGAACAGACCTGTCAGTAGAAGATTCGAGAGAAGGGAGATACTCCCCAAAATCTTCCTCATGACTGCTTGGGTCACAAACTGCCCCGCACTCTTGATTCCATCCCAAGCCGTGCTCAGTCCCTTTTTAACAGTCTGTAGCGCAGAGGTTACACCCGTAAAGATCCTCGCAACCACGTCCACAAGGTTCTGCCCCGGCAGTACGGTCTCCCAGAGTGCGGATACCCATGGATTATACGTGAATTCTGGGCGGATTGTGCATGGCAGGGTGTAGAGAGGATCAACGGCCCGAATCCTGAAGTCCATCACGTCATCGGTTTATCAAGATATATTAAGCCTTACTAGTAAACTTCAGTCTAGTTTAACCAGTTCAAATTCTCATATTCGATATTTGTAGAACAAGGTAAGTATTGGTAGATCCAATTTGTCAAGTAAGATCGATTTCCTAGGATGCAGCGCCCAATTATCATTCACTATGGTAGTACATATCTTGGTGATAGAACCATAGCTATCCCAGTGAACAGTGAAATAAACGGTATCAGATCCGCATAATTATTGTCTATATCATACGCTTCGCCAATTCTGCTCCGGAGGTTACGATAAAAATACGCGATAACCGAAAACCAAATGGCTGTACTGTACAGCTTCAATACACCTGCTACGTAGAATCCAATCGACGGGAGGATTATCATTACTGTATCAAACGTATCATTAAGATCGATCTCATATATCCGTGAAATTCTCTCTTTGTCAACTTCTAGAGTTGCATAGAGAGTAACAAAGATAAATGTAAATAGACTTGCAGACAGAATTGTATAGTACCAAAATTCCACCCATACACCAGTTCCCCAATAAGACATCCCTTTAATGCGAAGGATAAATAATGTAATGATCGGAAAAATCGTCGAAGTCTCAAGATAGAACAATGGGTCCAAGAACGAGCTTCTCCCCATATCTACAATGGATACATCCGATATCTCCATTCTTTTGCGATAAAAGTAGTTGATAGAGAATGGTAATAGAAATAGAAGATTCCACAGCAACACGGGAGAATACAAGTTCCACGAAACCATGAGGGAGTACTTTGTTTTGAGTACAAGCCAAATCTGAACTGACAGATAGAATAATGTCCACAGAGTACATGCTGGAAGGTCATGTCCTTCCTCAACGGGAAAATAAACAGGGTATACTATACGGATTACTGCACTGAAGTAAATGACTCCTACCAGTACCATGATATTGCCATTCAGATCAAATATATCGAAGAATAGCACCATCCAGATATAGTTCAGAGCGCTGGCTATAAGCAGGAGTCTCTGTAAACTCCGGCTGGGGTAGTTCATAGGACACCTACCTCGATTACAGGGTTTAGAGATGATCCGAACATTACGAGGAATAGACCGATCAGGATCCAGTTCATGCCTACGATACTTGCCCATGTACTGTACCAAGGAACCCCCTCTTCATTCTCCAGAACACCTCGGAGGGCCGATACTGGACTGAAAACCGCTGCAATTCTTATGAGTAATTTCTCTGCGAGATTCCCGCAGCTCTTATGTGTGAGTCCTAAGTTTTGAAGAACATATGCGAATATCCTTGATTTGGTACTTGGTATTGACAAGTTATATAATTCTGGAACTCTGAGGATACCCATTGATTTTATGAGCGGAAAAGAGAAATTAAGTCTTTCCCGTAGATCTTGTTCTGCTTGCCTATTTGTACTAGAATAATCCAATCTGTACTGTAGAAGATACAGAACTCATTTTCCAGTACTGGACAGAGACGTTATTTCTCTGAATCAGATATTCTTAAATACTCGTGGTAAAGGGATGTACTGTGATAGATAGTCAAATTGTCATAGGAAGAGAGGACGTAAAAGACAGTAGAATACACCATGAGATTCTCCCATAGTGTAGTAACATTAATGGCAAATAAATATACCAGATAAAATAGATTTGCATAGAAAAGAGAGATAGACTCAATACTGAAGTAAATTAGCTCCCGACGTGATAGTGTTATCCGATCTAACCTGTCAGTACCAACTGGAGATATGTACAAAGCTATAAGAAGTAGGTAAACACTCCAAGGATTCTCCCCCCCGTACAGAATGTTTAAGCCATGGGTCACTGCGACTACTCCAAGGAATATCAAGTATGCAGTCACTGTTAGATGGAACTTCCCTACCCTCTCATGGACGTGGATGAGATACCGCGAAGATATTACAATCCTGAAGAGAACTAGCGGGGAGACGAGCAGAATATAAGTTAGAACTGGAGACATAGCCCCAGATGGCACATTATATCCGATGAAGCTAAATTCCTCACCTTGACTAATCCTTACTATCGGGAGGGACAATCCAATCAGAACAGCGAGATAGAGATATCTGTACCATACTTTAGAAGGGGGGGAAACACCATCAGTGCTGAAATCCTCTGGAAATCTCTTATTTTGTATCGATCCCACAATATAAATTGCTACAAAGTATGTCAGAAGGAGGAAAAGGAAAAATCCTATTGAAAGGAGACGGTTTTGTTCAGAGTCCTGTATCTCCCAAAGTCTTTTGATATAAGAGATATAAAAAAATAACATGACAGCATCTCGAATTGTGAGATGAGCGTACAAGATATTATTCCTTGTCATATCAATCACCCCAGATTTACTATCCTTAAGAAGTAGGCTGCAAAAATGTAGTTGATGACTGCGAGAGTGAGGACATACGATCCTAAGAATAATCGACTTTTTAGTTCTGACGTACGGGTGACAAGGTTGATTGCCTCGGTCATTAACACAGCAGCTGCCTCCGAGGTCTGATCGATGATGATCCCTTTGATGACACTCGGGTCGTTCTGAACCCCGTCTGAGAATTGCTGTGCAATCCTCAGAATACCCTCCAATAAGACTAGCGCAGGTGGAATTGAGATAGTAGATAAACTAATAAATTCAAATACCTTACGAGATGATTCGGAGCCAATATACGCAGATATACTTCCAAGTAGCAAATAAAAAGTTTTCATTGTGAAATAATTCGAGAAGAACGAGGCCGTGTCAGCATCTATTTGACCCTTCTGGGAAATGTGGTATGCCAGAGTCAGATAATGTGCCAGGATCATGGCAATAAGGAATTCATGAACACTCGTTGTCACCACACCACCCGAACCTGAGATAGTGATAAACCCAAAGACCTCAAGAATGGTATAGAGAATCTCCAATCCGAAG
Organism: Candidatus Heimdallarchaeota archaeon; assembly: GCA_015522385.1. The sequence continues at coordinate 16,575 of WAMJ01000087.1, read as the reverse complement.
AGAGGACCGGCAAATTCACTGAAGCTTACTGACAGGGTATCTGGAGTTGAGAATATGAGGTCAAAGAGATCCAGTGAATTGCCATTCACAGTGAACAGGAGCTGATTCGGTCTGTGCTCAAACCCTATATCGTAGAGCTGACCATTAATCGAGATCCTCGGGATCCCGTCAATACTCACCATGCTAATCGGGAGGAAGACGGAGAGAATAGTGGAGACTGCTGTAACCAGGAGATTTATAGTTGTGCTCATCGCTGAAGCAATGGTGTTCAGAACCGTGTTTGAAACAAACTGACCAGCATCCTTGATCCCGTCCCAAGTCTTACTCAGTCCCTTTTTAATGGTCTGCAGAGCGGTGGCCATACCCATGAAGATGCTAGCTACGACGTCCACAAGGGTCTGGTCGCCCATGACCGCGTCCCAGAGTGCGGATACCCAGAGGTTATGCGTGAATTCTGTGTGGATGTCCGGTAGGATGTAGAGCTGATCAACTGTTCGAATCCTTATGCCCATTAAGTCATCTGCATATCAGGAAAAGATAAGCCTTACTAAGAGACTTCGATCCAATTTAGTATTAGATCAAATTCTCAAATCGTTACAAAAGAAATATTCTGTTGTCTTCTTTACATAATAATAATAACTGATTAAGCAGTAGACCTTCCTAGTCTCCTGTAGAGCGATGGTATGACACTTTCTGGTACTTTGTCCACTAAATCTGAGAGTAGCGATATTGATTTTATCCGGTTGAGTGCTGCTTCTACGACAAGGATTGAGTCATCGTTAAGAACTGTCTCCTTAAGGAGATCTTCATCGTTGATCCTCTCAACTGCCCTCTTTCTTAATATGTGATCTTCCGATTCCCTGAGTATTTGTGAAAGAACCTCTTGGTCATTGACCTTGACCACAGCTACCCTGCGGACGAAGGGATCCTCGTCATTGATCAACTTTCTCAGAACTTTGTCATTATCAATCCTCTCAACTGCTATCGCCCTGATGTAGGGGTCTTGATCCTTGTCAAGAGCGACAGTACAGAATACGCTCTTGTCAGTGATTTTCTTGATAAGAGCAAGTTTCACCTCAATCGAATCAGTCTCGAAGAAGATCTTCTTGAGTAGTCTCTGATTACTTATTGTCTCCACAGCAGATATCCTGAAATCTACACTTTCATGTGAGGTCGCGATCTCGAACAACTGCTGTTGATCAGTAATCCTTCGTACTCTGTCCTCTCTTGCCATGAGTCTCGATCCTTGTTAGATTATAACATTATCACACTTAACCTTAATAAGGCTATTCTTCTCTCGCGTTTACTGAGTAATTTTCGGTCAGTTTCTGTGGAATTTAACTATTTTTCCGCTTCCTAAGTACGTAGAGTATGGGTACAAATGTGGTAATCATACCGAAGAAACCAATAACACTCTTCTCACTGGTGCTACTTCCTGTTGGAATCAGACTTGAAATAATACTGGATATTGTTGTGGATAGTGATGTTGATCCTGTGGTTGTGGAAGTTGGGCTTACCGTAAAGCTCGAGATTGAGTTTGTGGTACCCTCTGTGATCTCAGAGATTGTGTTGTTCTCGTAGGGGATATTGATCACTGGATTTTGCAGATTGTTACTACCCGAGAATGTGTAACCAAGACCACGAGAACCCAATCCTGCATAAACCCTGAGCTCTTCACCAGTATAGCCAGTGATATCAAAGGTCGCATTAAACTCCCCTTGTGTAAGGATAAGTCTGTCTATCTCTGTCCAACCACTTCTCTCATTCCTATATTGAAGCTTGAGCTGAACATCATCAACATCTGCAATCCCCGCAACATAGAGGTTTGTCCCAGTTAGGTTGAAGTCAGTTAATTTGTGAAAGAGGCTACTCCCCTTCATGGGGTACTGAGCCATGAAATCGATCATAGGTTGTGTGGAGGTCTTGCTTAGGGTCAGCATGTCTTTAGAAGGAGGATTGAACAGGTCCCATATTCCAACTGTTGCCATCTGACCTCTGAAGTTCACGGACTTCAAAGCAGCTTCATTTCCATAGGTCTCGAAGGTCACAGCTAGACTGTTCAATGCTCCGTACATCCAGTCTCCCCACTCACCATTGACCTTGTAGCTGTTTGGTAGATCTTCCCATAAGGGGAAACCCGAAAGCTTCTGGAGACTGTCTGTGATGTAGTCAAACTCGATCTCATCAGGTGTCGGGGCTCCGGTGAATCCCCACGGTGAAATGATTGCCTCAATCCCCGAGTGTAGACTCACTGAGGTGAAGAAGCTGTGTTCCTGTGCAAATTGAGCCCATGCCGATGTCTCGGGTGCAGAGAGGGGTGATGGTCCTCTGTAGGTCATATCAGCAGGATTCGTACTCGATCCGCTTCCATCGAATTCGTAGGGGTAGTTCCTGTTCAGATCCACACCACCAAGGTTATCCTCACCAGAGAAGGTATCGTTGTCCGGGCCATCGACTCCCTCGAATACCCAACCTCCATAGTTGGGATCATAGTACTCGCCAATGTAACCATCCTTGTCAACATCTTGAATCTCGAGCTCATCGATATTTGTCCCGTCGTTGTCGTCATCGATAGGTTGTAGGTTCTTGCGGATCCATGGATTGAGATACAGGGCATCCAACCCATCTGGATTGAGGGTTGGTACGATATAAATCTCCGCTTCTTCAAGGAGCTGTGTCATCAATGGGTTTCCGTCATAATAACCGTAGAGAACTCTGTCCATAAATAAGAGCGTATCCACGACCGTGATAGCCTCACGAGCGTGATGATTCCCAACAACGACTGTCTCGTACTTTACTTCGAGCAGATCTGCCCGAGGTGCGGTAAGCTTTGCTCCATAGATTGATTTGTTGAGGTAGGATTTTCCGATCTCGATGACATCGACAATATCAGGGAATGATTTTTGAGCATCGAATAGCTTATCTCTAATCTCTGTTGAGTTATAGTATGCACCCATAGACTCTCCGTAGTAGATTACGTCGTCACCGGGTCTATCTCCAGCTCCATTCAATTCTACGTCATCCCAAATCCACTGGTACTCTACGTCAACTCCCACACTACGTGTCCTGTCGATACTGTACTGTGAGAGTACTGAGCCTAAGATAATGAATATTATTAGGTACGTGGATTTGGCCATACAACCTAGATGGAACAGGGGTATAAAAAAACCTTAATGTTTTTACGCGAAATGTTTATATTTAAAATTACCGAAATAAGGCACGATATAACGAGATTAGAGCACTCAGAACCATATACTGTGATATCATGGTGTGATAAAGTCGGAAAGATGTTCAAGTGAAACGGTGTTTACTTCTGCAAAAATCGGGATCGAGGATATGGAAATACTAGTAAGAATATCCTATGAACGGTGGAAATCGCGGAAAAATGGTATTGCTCTCAACAGTGATTCTTCAAACACCAGATGTCGGACAGAAGAGAAGATTTTTAGGTTGTCAGAAAATTCGAGAAATATGATCCCATTCCAGACATTAAAATTCCTGATCACAACAGGAGCTATTATCACTACCATAATTATTCTGGCAAATCATTATTTGGATCTGAGAGAATCGGACGTAGAAGCTTGAAGTATTTTGCACCATATCAAATTTCGGAGTACCTTTTGATTCACTCAAATCATCGCCATAAAATTTCAGAATTACTTCAATTTTAAATCTACATTGTACAATAAGTATTATATCTACCTAATTTTAGTTTGATATAGCGCGATGGAAGAAACTAGGAAAAGACCCAAACAAACACGCCGAAGATCGAAGGAAGATAAAGCTAAGAGGAGGGCAGAGATTCTCTCTCTCGCGACTATGGCTTTTGTTGAGGGCGGATACTCATCGATAAAAATGAGGGACATTGCTGCAAGTCTCAACACAACAGCGGCAGCCCTTTATACCTATTTCAGAACAAAAGGGGAGATTCTGAAAGCTATTGTCAACGAGGGTTTGACCCAGTTGCAGGACGACATTAACAGGATTAGTCCCATTCAACCTTTTGAGGAGGGGATAATCCAGATTATAGATGTGTTCTTCAACTTCGCGAGCAAGTACCCACACCTCTACAACCTCCTTTACCGGAAGGACAATGAGATCGATTTTCTCGATGAGGAGACTCGTCTAAGTTACCTCATACTCAAGTTCAAGATGCAGGAAATGCTCAGGGCACACGGTGTGCAGAATCCACATGAATTGTGGGAGATACGTGACAAGTTCACCAACACATTGTGGTCTATGATCCATGGGCAGATAGTCTTGAGAAGCCAGATCCTCATGAGCTCGCCCAGAACCGATAATCCAGAGGTCATGTACCCATTTGAACTGGTTCTGATCGCGTGGAAGCAGGAGTATGGTTTCTTCAAAAAATGAATACTCAACCTTAAGTGATATGCAAATTCTAGAAAGCTGTTGAAGACACAAAGTTCGTCTATACTCAGATCGCTCAACTCTACACCTCCAGAGGAGTGGAGAGACGTCGGTGGATTTGACGAGATACTAGATGAGAACGGATCACTCGTAACCCAGCTCAGGGAGGTTCTCTGGATGAAGACCGAGTATGAGAACCTTGAGTGGAAGGACAAGTTTCTGGCAATTGGCGCTTACCTCTATAAACAGGAAATACTTACCGAGGTCGAGTTCTACAGTGTGTTCAAGCACCTGATTTCAATTGGTGAGATGGAGGATGAGAACGCTCTTGACGTGGTAGTCTATTTCAACGAGTTCAAAAGCTTCGAAGAATTCATGAAGAAGACCTTCGAGCAACTCTATACCCTCGCATACCCTATGCCATCACCTGCAAAACTCGTGGCATACTACGAAGAGATATTTGGGGAGGTGGAAGACAAGGACCACTGGTTGCAGATTGACGGTCGAGTCTCGGGAATGGAATTCTGGGAGGAGACATCGGATCTAAAGGATCTGAGCGCCAAGGAGATTAGGGAGATGTTCTACTGGGCCCAACCTGATCTCAGGAGTAAACTTGTTGACGAGCTACTTAGTAGGGAGACAGAAGACGCAGCACCTACATCATGGGCGGAACTTGACAAGTTCGCCGAGAGCAATGAGTTCTTGGCGGTATTCCCCACATCATTCAAGGTGTACGGATCTAAGCTTTCCCAGATTCCCCCCCGAAGTGTAGATGCAGAGAGCTTAGCTAAGTATCCTCCAGAGATTGTGCAGGAGAAGGCGCTAGGATTCGCCTACTCCCGGCCTGAAAGTGAAGAGTGGTTCAAAATCTACTTCCCAGGGGGAGAGAGGATAGGACATGCCGGTATATTCGTGAAGACGGGGAGCGGTTCATTCCTCCTTGACTTCGGGATGACCGTGATCAACAATAGAATGCCGAGGTGGAAACCATTTCTTGAACGCGTAGATGCAGTCCTCCTGTCGCATGCACACCTTGATCACTCGGGCGCACTCCCCTATCTCCTCCGTAGCTCAGGACCGCTTGCCAAGACTCCGTGGTTTGGGACTAGGCATACACGTATCATGACTGAGATGCTCTTCAGGGACACTCGGAATGTTCTCGGACGGAACTGGGAGTCAAGCGCCATCGAGAACAATCCCTACATCAAAGCCGTGACTTCGGAGCAGAACATCACCAATGCCCTCAGCAACCATATCGAGATCGATCTAGACGAGGAGTTCTCTCCCCTTCCGAATGTGACAGTCCGAGCATTTGGAGCATCGCATCTCTTCGGTTCCGTAGGCTTTGATATCCAGATTGGTGGTAAGAGGCTCTTCTACACTGGAGACTTCAATCTGCAGGGCGGTACACTCTTTCCCGGAGCAAAGTTCCCCGTTGACACTGTGGACACCCTCCTATTCGATGGAACCAACTTTGGGAAATACAATGAGTCTGTCAATACTGTAGATCTTAAGCAGGTTCTGAGGGATCACAAGAGGGTAATAATCCCCGCATTCGCGATGGGTAGAACCCAAGAGATCCTGTACAAGCTACTGGCAAATGACGTGCACAAGGACAAGCAGATAATAGTGGCGGGGATGGGAGGGAGGCTGTTCCGTGAGCTGAAGCTCAGCATAAAGTCCAAGAATGTAAAGCTTGCACCCACCATCATCAAAGAGGAGTTCAAGGATAATACGATACTCATCGCTGGTAACGGGATGCTCCAAGCTGGCACATCCCGCCAAATTCTCGATAAGACAAAGGACGACGATGATGTTGGTGTCGTCTTCTGCGGATATCAGAGTCCAAACACCTTTGGTTACCACCTGTTGAACGGTAATCCGAGGTTGAGGGAGGAGTACAAGCAGCAGATCTACAAGATCAAGCTCTCCGGACATTCCACAGCAGACTCCCTTGATGACTTCCTTGGCGAAATCAGTGGTAGAAAGACGATAGTCCACTCCCCCGAAGGGGCATTCGAGAATGGCAAGCGAGACGATGTGATCCGTCCAAGGGACATAGAAGGAGAATTTCAGTAATCTGTCATCTCGGCGGAAGTATAAACCTCTAAAAAGGATTGATGTCTACCGGGATTAATGCCCTACGAAGTTGAGCTAAAGTTCAAGATAAAGTCACGTTCTGAGATTATAGACCGATTGAGGAGACTGGGGGCGGTGTTTCTGAACAAGGAGAACATGACGGACTATTACCTCAACTCTCCAGAGATGGATTTCAAGAACACGGATAGGGCACTTAGAATCAGGAAATCAGACCTCTCTGAGTTCGCGGAGTTCACCTTCAAAGGACCCAAGATCTCCACACAATCCAAGACGAGGGAGGAGTTGAACGTGAAGATCGACGACTCAGATCAGATGGTGAAGATCATGGACAGATTAGGCCTGGAAGTCGTAGCCTCGGTCTCTAAGGTGAGGGAGAACTGGTCCCACATGGACTACTCGATAACCATAGATAACGTGGAGTCCCTCGGATACTTCATAGAGCTAGAAGCGATTGTGGACGACAAGGATCAGATCGAACCCAAGGTCAACGAACTCAAGGCCTATGCGATTCAGCTTGGGGTGAAGGTGGAAAACCAGATCCTCAAAGGTTACTTAGACCTTCTTCAGGAACTTGCGGAGAAGTAACACAATCTCCAAGGCAGTTTCCTGAGCGACCTCAAAAACAGACGTCCCAGCAGTGACCTCTGAGATAGAGATACCAACTTCCCGGAGATACTCTGGTAGGGTGTTGTAGACATTCACCCCGACTCCAACCACCATCTCCAGTATGGTTGAACCTCTGATCTTCGTCTCCACGAGAATACCCGCCAATTTCCTCCCCCTCAGGAGAATGTCATTGACTGGTTTATGGACACAGTCCTCGTCAATGATGTCCGAGTACACCTTGGTTAGATGATCAGCCACCAAGTTCGAGTAGTCCATGACAGGGAGGGGCTGTCGGGTTGCGATCGTGATCCATACTCCTCCCCTCGGAGACTCCCAGATCCTGTCGTGGGTTCCCTTCCCCTTGGTCTGTATCTCCGCGAAGACGATGACATTCTCGTATTCCTCCAGTAGCCTTTTGCCCTCATCATTCGTGGAATCCACTGTGGTGTAGTGGAAGACCTTCCAGTCATCTATCCCTATGTCTCTCAACTTTGTGCTAAGTAGAGAGACGAAAACGCTGTCGTTCATGGCTCCTATTCGCTTCTTTCCTCGAGTTCCACGAGTACACCGAACGTGTCCTTCGGGTGCAGGAAGAGTACCCTATGCCCTTCTGCCCCTATACTGGGTTCGCCCAATGTCCTGATGCCCGCTGCTTTCAGTTCTTCGATAAGCTCATCGAATCTGTCCGTCATTATCCCCATGTGGTGAATCCCTCCTCCCCTCTGCTGGAGAAATTTTGTGATAGGGGTCTTCTCCGCTGCAGGTTCCAGAAGTTCGATCTTCGTGTCCCCCATGTCGATGAAGGCCACATTGACCTTCTGCGACTCGACATTGTGGGGTTGAGATAGCTCTTTACCCGTGAGCATCTCGAAGAAAACCTTGGCCTTTGAGATGTCCTCGACTGCTATGGCGAGCTGCGATAGTATATTCATAGCCAAATTTCCGATTGGGGGTCTAAAAGCATTGTGTCGGAGGTATCAGTCGTACTTGTAGAATCCCTCACCAGATTTCCGCCCAAGCTTACCCGCCCTAACCATCTTCCGAAGGAGTGGGCAGGGGCGGTATTTATCCTCACCCAGCTCCTTGTGGAGGTATTCGGAGATGTACAAGACAGTGTCTAGACCGATAAAGTCACTGAGTGTCAATGGACCCATGGGGTGGTTCAGTCCCAGTTTGACTGCTTTGTCAATGTCCTCACGAGTGGCAACCCCCTCTTGCAGTGCAAAGTAGGCCTCGTTGAGGAAGGGCATGAGTACCCTGTTGACGATAAACCCAGGAGCTTCTGCTGCCATGACCGTCTCCATTCCCATCGATTTTCCGAACTCTACCGCCTCAGACATCGTCTCCTTGGATGTGTTGTAGCCCTTGATGAACTCGATGAGTCGGAGGATCACCGGGGGATTGAAGAAGTGTGTACCTAGGAATTTCTCTGGTCTCTTGGACGCAACCGCCATCTCGGTGATGGACAGAGAAGACGTGTTGCTACCGAAGATACAGGACTCCTTGGCGTACTCTCCCACCTTTGTCCACAACTGCTTTTTGATATCCATGTTCTCGATGACCGCTTCAATGACAATATCCGCATCCTTAACCGCTTCCTCCAGATCGAGTATCCCCGAGAGATTCCCTGCTGCTGCATCCCGATCCTCCTTGCTCATCCGCCCCTTGTCCACCTGACGGTCGAGCCATGCGATGTTCTTCTGCATCCCCCCGTCGATAAATCTCTGCTCGATATCATTCATTATCACTTTGTATCCACTGGTGGCGCAGACGAGTGCTATTCCAGCTCCCATCTGTCCACTGCCGATAACAGTGACGTTTTTGATAGTCATGGTCTATGATTTTCAAGGTTCTAAAAATGTATATCGTTCACTTTCAAGATCAGAGGTAGAAATCGAAGGTCACAGTCCAGAAATATAGGTACATGATAAAATTCATGAAGACCGCATGTCTCCAAACTCTCGTGAAGTTCCACTCTCCCCTTGCATCCTTTAGCTCGTACATTACCATGGTGAGATAGGCCAGTCCGAAGCTCTGTGCAAAGAAGATCCCCCAACCAATGGAAGAGAAGACGAAGGGAGCAGTTCCACTTGCCATCATCTGCCCGGTAATTAACCCTGCAATGATCCCACCGATGATCCCTCCGAGAAGTCGAATGGTATAGGCCTTGTCATTGTCGTTGAATTCCTTAAACTTGAGAATACTACCGGGTGTGGATGCAGACACAATCGTCTTTCAAAAGCTGATAATATAATTCTTATTGTCCCTTCCACTCCTGAATCAAAAATGATGAGAATGAGCAAGCAGATGGCTACAACATTTCCATGTAGTATTTTAAACGAGTAGATCACAGGTCTCTTAGAATGGAAGACAATCAGGAGAAAGCGATTTGGAGAATCGTCCTTGAGGGGGTAGAAGAGGACGAGGACGACGATCTTGAGCTGATCTTCACCGACACATCAAACCTCTTGGGTGAGCCAACAATTGAGAGGAACTTTATTGACTCGGTCATCATCAAGACCGCGAAGTTCGACCACTACTCGCTCTTCAAGAATCTGAAGAAGATAATCTCCGATACGAACGAGGACGTCACCAACCTCGCTATATGGGTGCTTCTCGGGGTAGTTGCAGAGAACCAACAAAAGGTTGGCTTCATCCTCGGAGCACTTCCCGATGGGAATATTCACATCGTGGCTGCATGGCCGAACAGCTTCATTGACCAGTTGAGATCCGATCCTAAACTCCTCGAAGAGGTACTGGAGAGATTCTCCGAAGATCCGGATTTCTGGTTACAGGTTGACCTCATCGTCGGCTACAGCTGACTCATCCTCAATATGGTAGTTCTGAGCACTTGCGATATCCTCCCTCGTGATGTCGATGTACTCGATTTTCGCACCGTCTTCCTCCAGAGCGTCCGTGAGAATCAGGATGTCTGTAGTCAATGGGAGGGTAAACCGGGGTTCGTAGGATCCCACCATCAGCTTCTTCAGAGAATCGGAGAACTTCTCGAGGGTATTCAGGTCTATGTCATCGAAGTATTTCAACCTGATCGACAATTCCAGGACCTCGTTACCTTTTCTCTCCTTAAGTGGTAGATTCTGATTGAGCTTTGACAGCATCTTGAGCTTTATCCGTTTGATCTCCACGCGGTCAATCAGACTGTGAAGGTACATCTGCACCTTATTCGGGGGCTCGTCAGAGTAGATCCTGTACAGACCACTGAGTGACCGATCAATGACAAAGATGGGGAGAAGTGCTACGTGAGCAACCGAGGCAGCAACCACACTTCCGAGAAAGACCGAGTTCTTTAGAAGTTCCTTGCTGTCCACCTTCTTCATGACCTCTTGGATCTGTTTATACGGCATCCATGCCAGTCCTTCTCCCTTGATGAAGAGGATGACCCCTCCGTACGCAGCTATAAAGGTAAACCTCCCCTCCTGCAGGTTTAGCCCCTTGATCATCACCCTCACCCAGCTCTCAAAGGTCTGGAGATCCGGATACCTCAGAACCACGTCTTTCTCTTTCTTCTCCTCCTTCTTCTTCTTTCTCCAAAACATACCTTGACCTCACACCAGGAAGAAGAGCATTGCCGAGACAAATATTGGGATCGATAGGTTGTCAAGGAATGCCCAACTGAATGCTTCCAATATCACAACACCAAGACTCACAATTAAGAATATCCAAACAACCGTGTACGAGACTGAGCCGAAAACGTAGAGATAGGGGACGAACAGGGCGACGAGGGTACCAAAGTATACCCCCAACGACCCCTCTACCGTCTTCGGCCTAATTATCCTGTACGGATGTCGTCCCAATGTCCTCCCAATGACCTCACCCATCCCATCTCCGATAGCAATGGACAACATGCTGGACATAAAGATCCAATTCTCCTCCACGAAAATTAGCATGATAATCAGACCGACGAGTACCGTGAGCATACTGTTGAGGTACGAGATGGCCTTGGATTCCCCATCCCTTGTCCCCTTGTCCACAAGGAACTGGTAGAGCGGAGCAATCCCCGAGAAGGAGATTCCGAGAAAAGTGACCATGAAGAGTACTGAGATGACTATGGCATCAAATAGAGTGTTCAGACCGGCTATGAGCGAGGCATTGATCAGCCCGAATACGTGGATTGTCTTGCGCACTACCCATGCTGGATATTCCCTCTTGGCAAAATACAGAGCAGATAGTATAGTAAGATAGGGGGAGAGTACCCAAAGTATGTATCCGACAGGGGTGAGTGTCACAACCTACTTTAGACTACACAATTCATAATTCTTCGCTTACTTCGCCCTTAGATGTTTCCTACTGAAGAGAAATATTCCTATTATCATGTAAAATATCACGAGGACAGTGGTTAACCAGAACTCGTACCAGACTCCAGCCATTCCCTGATCTGTCAGGAGAACCACCCTGAGAGCGGTGATCGCTGGACGGGCAGGAATGAGGTCGAATATTCCGAGCTTGTGACCTCCAAGGATAGACCCCTCAGGGATTAATGTCGGATTGGGCATGGTGAAGAACGCCCCTGCGAGGAATGCCATTGGTGTGCTGACGATCCCGGATAGAGCAGATGCAGCCTCGGTTGAAGAGACAAATGCCGCGAGTAAGATACCTATACCCGTCACCGAGAGACTGACCAGTATCCCGAAGATGAAGGCGTACAGTATCCGTGTGCTGACTGGAAAGCCGAATAAAATAGCTCCTGCGAACATCAGGGGTATCTGCACAACGGAGACCGTGAGCTGGCTCACGACTATCGCCAACAGGTACTCCGAGACCCTCATCTTGGTAAGTTTCAACCTGTCGAACTGACCGTCCTTCATGTCCCGGAGTGCCGTGACAGTGACCGTACTGAGATTCGAGAGGATGGCAAAGATCACAAGACCCGGAACGGTGAAGTCGAAGACCGTCAGGCCAGAGGAGGTTATCCCTCCATCGAGGTAGACTGACCCACCGATTTCATCGACCATATCGAGTGTGAAGAAACCCTGTGTGACCGCGTCTATGACGGAGTAGGATATGGTGAACTGCACCAAGGTGGAGTCTCCACGGACAGTGAGTTGTGTGGTGAAGTTGGCTGGAGGATAGATCGTCCATTCCAAGGGGATGATGTCCTCGAATAGTGCTCTTCTACTTGCCATCGCAGCTGTAGTAAAGTTCTCCGGAAGCACAAGGAGCGCCCCATAGTCTCGCTTCTCCACTCGCTTCATCGCGGATTCCTCGTCGTCGAATATGGTGATGTCGAAGATCTTTGTCTCGTTGTCTTCGAATGTCACCGATCCCAACAGATTCAAGTACTCACTGGAGTAGAAGTCTCCAGAAACTACGTCTCCGGTGATATTCCGGTACACATTCCCGTCGTTTGGGATGCCGAGGTCGTGATTGACCACAGCGAGATCTATCGTGGTGTTGGAGGGATCTCCTGTCTGAAACGCGATCCCGAAGATCCCTATGAACATCAATGGGAAGAGTATAGTGAAGAAGAGCACAACTCTAACCCTCGTCGTCACTCTCACGTTGGACAGGTACAGCAGCCAGAATCTCTTGAGTGTCTTCATTCTCTCAACTCACTCCCTGTAATCTTGATGAAGACGTCTTCGAGTGTGGTCTCATTGATGCTAATCTGCTTGATCTGCTCCTTGCTCACGAATGATTTGATAATTTCCAGAACACCCGAAAGATCATCAATGGCATCCTCGCTACCTATCCTGAAAGTAGAGTTCCGTACGTTGACATCCTCGTACTGCAGACTGAGCTGCTTGAGGATCTCCTCGAATCTTCCATTCACCTCATCGTCGAGCTGTACTTGGATAATCTCACCTGTTCCGAACTTCTCCTTGAGATTCTTTGGCGTGTCGACAATCTTGATCTCCCCATGGTCAATGATCGCAATTCTGTCTGAGAGTTTGTCAGCAGTCTCCATGAGGTGAGTGGTCAGGATTATGCTCATATCTTTTGTGTCAACCAACCTTCGGATGGAATCCCAGAGAACCCTCCTCGACTGTGGATCCATTCCTGCACTAGGTTCGTCCAAGAACAGGAGCTTGGGGTCATTGAGCAGCCCCATTGCAAGGTTCACTCTCCGTTTCTGCCCACCGCTGAGATCCGAGCTCTTCCTATTCTTAATCTCCGAGATCTGCATGAGATCCAGCAATTCGCTGATCCTCTCCTCTGGTCTTTCAATCTCGTAACACGCTGCGAAGAGCTGGAGGTTCTCCAACACCGTGAGATGGTCATAGTATATCAGGTTCTGGGGGACATATCCAATCTGGTCCTTTATCTTCTGAAAGTCCGTGCTCACGTCTATCCCGAAGATCTCCAAATTTCCACCGGTCGGTCTCAGGAGCCCCGAGAACATCTTGATGCTCGTGCTCTTACCCGCACCGTTAGGACCAAGAAAACCGTAGATCTCCCCTTCCTCTACCGTTATATCAATCCCCTTGACAGCTTCTACACCCCCGGGGTAAGTCTTCTGTAGGTTTACTGCTTTGAGTACCATGAGATAACTGACGATCCGACGATATATAATCCCCTCAATTTTTTGTGCTGAAGAGCTCTATGCAACCCAAAGTACTTTGCACCGCAAAGTTCGGGAAGGGATATTAAACATGGTGGTGATTGCCAATTGTGAGCGTAGAAGCTGGTGACATTAAGGCAGTACTGGAGTACATAGAGAATATCAAGGAATATGACTCGCTGCAGTCCTACCACCTCCTGGCAGTAAGTGAGCTTTCATGGATATTCTTTTTGTGGTTCGCAGGCATGATGGACTACCTATTAAGTACCTCTGGATCCCCGATCTCAACGTCGATACCATGGTTGTTCAGCTCATTCGGTGGAGCGGCTATGGCCATGTTCATTTTCTCATCCCCCAATTTCATCTCTGAACAGTCTAATGTCTACAAACGGTCCCTGACTCGGATCATGAAATTGATCTTCATAGGAATGCTTGTCCTCTGGATGGCGATAACGGGTCTAGTCCTCATCTTCGGAACCGACCTGATTATCATCGCAGTCACCTTCTCAGTAGCCCTGGCGCACCTCTTCTTCAAGAGGAGACATACCAAGAACGAATGCTACAGTTACAATCAGTTCGTCTACCTAGACTCCCACTGGGTGTTCCTCAGCGTGGCGACCATTGTGGATCTGATCCTATATTCTTTGTACAGTGCAGCTGCGGTTCCCTTCTTCTCACTCATCTTTCCCCTGGCCTACTCCGTCCCATCGCTACTCACAATTCTAGATATTAGGAAGCAGAGGAATAAACTGAAAAGGACAACTACATAATAATCGGATCAACAGGCTGATTTGATGAGTGAAGAGAGCGATCACCTGAAGAGGGTTATATCGGTCAATGACCTCATCCACTCTCCCGTGAGACTGGCGATCATGATGTTTCTTCTCCCGAGAATAACAGCTACATTCCCAGAGATCATGAAGGCACTCGGTCTCACCTCGGGGAATCTCGCTTCCCACATCAAGAAGATGGAAAAGGCCAATTTCATCGAGGTGAGAAAAGAGTTCATAGCGGCCAAGCCCACGACGATCGTCACCATCACCCCCGAGGGAGAGAAAGCCGTTGAAGAGTATGCACAAGTACTTAGAAACGTTCTAAGGATGGTCGATGAAAAGTAAAAGCGGGACATTGATGTCGTCTGGTTTCACACCAATAAATTCCACCATGAGCAAGGCGTCATCACCCTCCGATATTCACCATGAACTCTTGCTCACCTAGCTGACTTCGAGTTGTAATTCTTCCGCTTCTCATACCACTTGAGACCAATAGGTATGAACTCAGGATCAAATTACTCCATCATCTCCTCGATCATGATTTCCCAATTATCCGTATTGTTTCTCTGACTAGCTCTGCTACCGTTATTCTCTTCTTCCGTTCTTCGAGAAATCTCGGATAGAGCATCCAAGACTACAAATGCATAAGTAAAATACAAAAATCTGTAATCTGAGTCGATATAGTCCAACAGGGAGAATCCTAATACAGATTTATACAACACTACAATATATATTTTCTACTTCAGGAAGTTCGGAATATTCTTACAGCTTAGACTTAGTAGTAAAGATCTTTGCAGAGCTAGCTCTCAGTTATTCTCGGAGGAATACCTCGCCATGATCGTGAATCGTCTCTTAAATCCCCAGTAGAAGAAGAACACTGCGAGCTCTAAGAATACATTCCAAAGGAGGATAAAATAACTGAATTGATCAGTCAGGGTAAGACCCAGAAAATTAGCAACCAACGCTGAGAGAAGTACAAAATCCCATATATAATCCCTCTCCCGTTTGAAGATCTGGGTTAGACTGATATCAATCCAGAAGATCATCAAGGCGGTTATCAGAATGACTACTGTTCTTATAAAGAGTAAGGTTTCATCGTCTGGATAAATTATCCTAATCATTTCAGCTAAACCCACAATTAACATGAACAGAAGGATGCGATTGTGAACTCCACGCCACTTCTTCAGATCAGTTCTATATTCAATATTTTTCTCAGAAAATGAAATTTCACTATTCTCTGCAGATCGATGGAGATATCGGTAGTACAGAAGTATAGGTAATGTGCCGATAATGGGGTTTATTGGATTTCCCTCATCGAATAGGAAAGCGAACACCATTAGGAAGAATGACATCCGTTTGAATGCCCGTTCCCTCACGTGGGTATACCCGATCATCGTAATACCTCTCTTGCGAAATATACCGCCATGATTAAGCTGTACACACTGTACCCTAGGTAATACACCAGCTTCTCAAGACGCTGCGAAAGCATATTCATTCCATTAGGCATCCTCCATGAAAGCATCATCTTCAAAATTGCTCCATTAATAACCCCAACAGCTTCTAATGCAATTGCTCCAAATACAGATACCACAAAAGATGCTATGGAATCTATGTCCCTAAATTGATCCAGACTAAGTCCTTCAGACTTTTGGCTGTATGCTGCTCCAAAGACAACCGAGGATATCAAACTTTCTTTTTTCAGAGCGAGAATGGACTCTTTCAAGGATTTCAACACTGTTATTGACATCCTATAATTCCCATCTATCACTGTAGGCGCATTTTCCCAAGCTATTTTATCCGTTAAATTAATGAATGTGAATAAATGAAATATCGCCATATAATAAGAGTAAGCTTTCCACTGTCTATCACTGAGAATTCCTTGCTGTGTGACTAAATTCGTGAGAAACGTGATGAGTCCGATAAACATCGCTGCCAATACTAATCTAGTCTGCACACTTGGAACGGTCTCAACATAAAATAGATTTGTCAGTATAAACACAAACGAATTGACCAAAAAAGTACTATAAATAGAATATAGCACCGCGTTGATAAACCCAACCATCTGATCAAATGTCAGGCTCAGGGTCTCTGGCGGAGAGATCAGTGAGAGAATATTGGGTATCGATATACTGTAGTCCCCAAAGGTGATTGTCAGTCCACCACTATTACTGGAGATATCCAGATTGAATACAGTATCTCCGAATT
>WAMJ01000086.1 GCA_015522385.1 Candidatus Heimdallarchaeota archaeon | reverse complement strand
GGCAATGAGGACGATGGATACACCATGGAGACATACACCGTAGACGTAGAACCTGGAATGGTCGTCCTCGATGCGGTTCACCTTGCTCAGGCACAGTATGCTCATGACTTGGCAGTTAGATGGAACTGCAAGGCTGGTAAGTGTGGTTCCTGTGCAGGTGAGGTTAACGGAAAACCGAGATTGATGTGCATGACCAAACTCTCTGAGTACAAGGAGGGTGAGGTTATCGAAATCAGACCTCTGAAAACCTTCCCGACAATTAAGGATCTTGTACCTGATGTCTCGTGGAATTTTGAGGTCAACAAGAAGATAAAGAAGTACAAGCATCCTGAATTCGGAAGCAAGCTTGTTGACCCCGAGACCGGTGAAGGCATCATGTACCAGTACCAAGTCGAGAGGGCTCAGGAGTACAGGAAATGTATTGAATGTTTCCTCTGCCAGAATGTCTGCCATGTCTTGAGAACTCATGACAAGAAACAAGAGTTTGGTGGACCGAGGTTCCTTGCTCGTCTTGCATCTCTCCAGTTCCATCCACTGGATCAGGAAACCGATCGATTAGAGACCGCAAAGGACGTGCTCGGAGTCGGATTCTGTAACATCACCAGATGCTGTACTGAAGTCTGTCCGGAGTCAATCAAGATAACTGACAACGCGATCATCCCTCTGAAGGAGAACGTCGCGAACAAGTTCTATAACCCCGCTGCTACAGTGATCCGATTCTTCAAGACTCTCGGCTCCAAGAGTGACTGATCCCCTCTAAATCGTTTTGTGTTTTTTCTTTATTTTTATGTGTTCTAAATCTTCGATTCTCAAGCCGAGTTTTTCATAAATTGAGATCTCTGGCTCGACGAGGTATATTCTCTCACTCCCCGGTTTAATAATCCGGAAGTTTCTAGCTCGTGTAGAGCTAACATGCTGAACTGAGTGATCAGAGAAGAAGTAGACAATATTGATATCTGGATATAAATCCTCGAAAGTCCTCTGCAGTGCGATCTCTGCATTCAAGTCAGAGGTATTTCTAATGCCCCTGATCACTGTACTGTCGTATCCCAGATCCTTGAGGAAATCTGTAAAGAATCCCTCAAAACTCTCAATTTGGTGGTATGGAAGACACCTTTTGAGGTCGTGGAGTCTCCTGTTCACCTCTTCTTGACCCTCCTTCCTAGGATTGATCCCAACTGCAATGATAACCTTGTCAAAGAGCATCTCTGACTTCTTAAGCACACTGTAGTGTCCTTTGTGGAATGGGTCAAAAGATCCGACATATACTCCAATTTTTGGTCTGAGGCTCCGGATATACTCCATGAGCTGGCTTGCTGTAGAAGAGAAGTCTGGATTCTCGGTACTCCATCGTTCTAACCATCGTAACCGCCTCTCTTTGTACGCTTTGAAATCGAGGTACTGGTATTCCTTAAAGATAAGTTTCTCATAGTCCACAAGCCTTCTGAAATTCATGGGTCGCATGAGGATACTCCTGTCGTACTCGTGGAAGAAGATGGCTAACTCATTGACCTCATACTCATCTGTCTTCAGCCCAATAATTGTCTCAATGATCTCGTTGTAGTAGGGTGCTTCTTCGTTTGTGCACAGGGCTTCAAATACTGCAGCACTCATCTCGTATCCAATTCTATCCCGCGGATCAAACACGACGTTGTGGAAGATAGAGGTCATAACAAGGGCTTGGTAGACCTTCTCACCGAGGTGACCTTTGTCTCTCTCGATCTTCTCCAGAAGGTAAAGAAGGTGGTTAGTGTAGGAGTGCCAGTACCGGTGATTCTCCATCCATGCTTCATAGATCATCCGAATATGGAGCTCCGAGACGATCCCATAGACCTTGAATGTCCTCCTGTAGGCGTCGAGGGGGTTGTCCATTGAGTAGCAATAGTGGGGATAGAAGATAAACCCTATGGACACCTATTTAGGCAATTGCCAAGTTGGAAGAAAACCAACGAAGCGAATCCGCACACCTTATCAATTACGAAGGACTGTTGAAATCATGAAGAAATTTGTTCTTATTGGAGCTATCCTAGAACTTGTCCTCCCATTTGCAGTTATAAGTTGGGAGCTTGTGGGAAATGTCGTTTTCAAGGGTAGTTATGGTCTACTGTACTACAGCTATGAGGACATCCTCGGAAGCAAGAGTGGAACCGTTGCATCTGACTGGTTCACCTCGGACGGTGTGTACAATATATATTTCGGTGATCTTTGGACACTTGGGGTGCTGGTATTAATCCTTGTCCTTGCTAGCTTTGGTCTCGCGATCGTAGAGGGAAAAAACAAAAGGGTCTCTGAATTTCTCCTACTCGCATCTGCCCTTCTTCTCATTCTTCTTAGGTTCTTGGTGCTTGGCGACCAAGATCTCTCATTCTACCAGTCATCTGAATCCATTCTCTCAAACAAGTATTCCGAGATCCCTCTCGCGGGCATTGCAGGTGGTATCTTTGCAATTATCAGCCTTGTTATGACCAAGTCAAAGTAGGGGTATTGCCCACCGGTCTTTGTAAATTGGGCCATTTGGTGTGAGCAATGATTCAACAAGGACAATCTCCTCCACTGTTACTTCGATTTTCTCAAATCGCTCATTAAGCCATCTCTCCGCTATCCGCCTTGGGCTCGTCCCCTTCTTAATCCTAGCAACTGTCAGGTGTGGGAGAAATTTCCTCTCTGAGCTATATCCCTTCTCAACCAGTTGATTGATAAGTTGGGTGTGAATGCTTTCTGCATGGTTCCGTCCCTCGATCACATCGATGTACAACACCCTTGCACGATTCAGATTGGGAATCACTCCTGTATTCCCAAGTGCCATATTGAATTTCTGGTATGTTAGTTCTAAGTCCCTGAGTCCCTCTACCTGCTCTGATGAGATGTTTCCAAAGAAATGGAGTGTGAAGTGGTAGAGGTCCGGATCAACCCTCTTGATCTTCCCATCTTGCTCGTAGTCCTCAAGTCTGTTGAAATAGTCCTCGATAACTGGTAGACGAATAGCCAAGAAGCATCGATGTGGCACAGAAGCCCATTGATATAGATTTATATTAATTCTTCTAATGGACTTCAAGCCCTGCCGGGACGTCACGGTCTGCACTGAGAAGACTTACTCCGTTCTCGTCCTCCACAGCGAGAACCATTCCCTCACTTTTTATCCCCCGGAGCTTCTTCGGCTTGAGATTGTGGACAATCACGACCTTCCTCCCGACCAAATCTTCCTTCTTGTATTGCCCCTTAATTCCTGCACAGAGAGTTCGGTCATTTCTCTCCCCATCATTTACTGTTAGGACTAGTAGGCTGTCCGCGTTGGGATGATCCTCGACGTCCAGAATCTCTGCGGTTCTCAGCTGAATCTGTGCGAAGTCTTCATACTTGACATATTTCTTGTCCTCTTTTTTCTTCTCTTTCTTCTCTTCCTTCATTTTCTTCTTCTTCTCCTTTGCTTTCTCCTTCTTCTGCTTTTTCTTCTTCTCTTCCGCTCCACCATATTCCTTGATGAGTTTCTCGATGTCTTTGTCCTGTATCTTGGTGAAGAGAGGACCGTTCGCGGTGACGGTATTCCCTACGAGGACATCCTTGCTGATCAGGGTATCCCATCTTTCGTCATTCACGGAGGTTCCAATACCTAGGATACCAAATATTTTCTCGGAGGTGAACGGAATGATGGGGACATAGAGGATAGCAAGGATCCTTAAGAGGTGAGCAATGGTTGAGACGATTGTTCCTGTTCTCTCCCGATCCTCCTTTATAGTCTCCCATGGTTTGCTCTCTTGGAAGTACTTATTGGCCACCTGTAGGATCTTCCTCAAGGCCCTTACTGGTTTTTGGAACTCGATTGCATCAAATTCTCTTCTGTACTCCGCTATGAGCTCGTCGACCTGCGTCCAGAGTTCACGTTCAGCATCAGTCTCTTCTTTGATCTCAGGAACCTTGCTGTCAAAATGCTTTTCTGAGAATGTAACAACCCTGTTGACCAAGTTTCCTAATAGATTGTTGAGATCGCTGTTCACTGCGTTCTGGAATGACTTCCACTGGAAGTCTGTGTCCTGCCTTTCGGGGGCAATAAGTAGTAGGTAATACCTCCAGTAATCCGCAGGGTACAACTCCAGTGCTTTGTCCGTGAAGACACCTCTATTCTGACTGGTTGAGAACTTACCTTTCTCGTACGTCAACCACTGAAAGCTCTTAACATTCTTTGCGAGGATGTAACCATCATCTGCTCCGATAAGTGAGCACGGCCAAGTGACGGTATGGAATGGTACATTATCTATACCGATGAACTGTGTGAGTGTCGTCTCCGGATCCTTCCAATAGTCTAACCACAGATCTGGCTTGCCAAGTGAGTTGGCCCACTGCTTCGTGATGGAGATATACCCGATGGGTGCGTCGAACCAGACATAGAATACGAGGTCGTCATATCCCTCCAAGGGGACTGGTATTCCCCACTTGAGATTGCGAGTAATCGCTCTTGGTCGTAGCCCCTCATTTAACCACTTCCGAGCTGTGGAAAGAGTTGTTGCTGGCCATCCCGTCTGTGCATTGATCCACTCCTCAACTTTAGGCTGTATCTTAGGGAGGTCGATATACAGGTGTCTTGTCTCCCTGATCTCGAGATCTGTGCTGCCTGAGATCACCGATTTGGGCTCAATGAGCTCTGTCGGGTCAAGGAGCTTGGAACAGCCCTCACACTGATCTCCCCTAGCTCTCTCATACCCGCAGTGAGGGCAGGTTCCGATTACATACCTGTCTGGGAGGTATCGCTCATCCGTTACACTATAGAGCTGTTCGTCCCTCTTCTCGAAAATGTACCCATTTTTATGTAGCTGGAGAAAGATTGACTGTGTTATTTCCTCATTCTCTGGGGTAGATGTCTGACCGAAGTAGTCGAAGGACAGGCCGAAGTCCTTGTAGATCTTCTTCTGGACTTTATACATCTTCTCAACATATTCCTCTACGGGTAGACCCGCCTCGATGGCAGATATCTCTGCCGGTGTTCCATGGTCGTCAGTTCCACAGACCGCTACGACGTCATGACCCAGAAACCTGAGGTATCGGGCGTAGACGTCAGCGGGCAGGAGGGAACCTATTAAATTTCCTAAGTGCTTTACTCCGTTGACGTAGGGGAGTGCACTGGTGATCAGATGTTTAGCCATTGAAATCAGCTCCTTGAGTACCTGTGTGTGTAAGGATGGTTGGTTGATAATGTTGTCTGTACCTGTCGAATCCAAATCTAGAATTGTGCTCGAGAACCGAGCATTTCAGAACACCTCATGGTTACTCCGAAGCTAAATATGTTGTTGAGGTATAAAAAAATATCGTAAATTTTTCTCCGTTCAAACGATCGGTTTCCAACAAATCACTGAATAATCTACTTCACTTCCTCTCAGCAAGTTCTAGTGCCTTCCTCAAAACATTTGGATCGACATTACTTAGCTGCTCTGCGGATAGCTTCTTCACCTGTTCTGGTGTTAAGGCCTGCAACTGTTCTGG
>WAMJ01000085.1 GCA_015522385.1 Candidatus Heimdallarchaeota archaeon | reverse complement strand
TATCGATTGGAAGATGGTCAATGAGCTTGAGAAAAAAGATGTAATGACTAAATTACTCGCTCAGGCTGAATCTGTGAAAATCGACCTGTCAAAAGAAAGGGACGAAATGGACATATGGGGAGGTTCTAACGAGATCGAGATATCACCAGGATATCTGCTCAATGGGGAGATATACCATGCACAATTCACCAAGGAGAAGTACAGGGAAATCGTCAGCCCTCTGCTCGCGGATGAATTAGAATACGATAATTACCAATTCATAGAGGACCTCGAAGATGACTACAACATCATCTATCCGATACTCGACGTCCTCAGGAAGGCTTACGATTTAACGGGTGAAGAGCCTGAAATCGACGTCGTTCTTCTGACGGGTGGAATGTCAGAATTCCCTATTGTTCAAGAACGATTGAGGGAAATCTTCGATCGGGAGCCCTTCCAGATCGTCGAACCGATGTATGCTGTATCCCGGGGGGCTGCACTCTACAACTACCACCGTGACCGAGGAACCTTCGTCTCTAACCCCATCATGAATGAGACACTACAACTCGGCCTAAAGGACAACAAGCTCTTTCCCCTTATCCCAGCAGGGACGATCCTACCAACATCCAAGGAGATCGAGGAGACCTTTGTCATTCCAAAGGATACTTCTCTCATACGTATGCCTATCTACAGAGGTGAACCCCATAGATCCATTGTACTGATGAGAAGTGCTACATTCGAGTTACCATTTCCTCAGACCACTGGCACAGAGGTCGCTGCGAGTATAGAAATCGATACTAACAAGCTCATTTCCTTCAATGCATGGCTGGTTGAGAATCCGGAGATCAGGGTTGATGTCAAGATCAGGCAGAATGAGAGAGAGGAAGTGGAGAAGACAGAGATAGTAAAGGAACCGAAGCATGAAAGCCTCCCTGAACCAGTCAGGATCGATGTCCAAGGCACTCTCTCAGAACTGGACATAGCTCAACGAGAGCCCACTGATAAGGAGTCTAAAATCGTGGAGACCAAGATCCTTAGGTCAGCGAATTCCATAGAATTTTTAGATCCATTGCTTGATCGTTATGAGAAGTCCAATGTCTCAAGGATGAGGGACAAGAGACTACCGATCCTCATCTCCGATATCTTGAGACAACACCCCAACCCCGAGGCTCAGAGAAGACTTCACACGATATTGAAAAAGAAGCTGCCTATCAGACCGAATGACACTTCCTATCAAATTCCATTCCGTGTATTCGGTGCCCTACTTGCGGTTGGAAAATTAGGCATGAAGGACTTCAGTGGTGAGATCACGAGAATGTATAAAAGAAACAATGTGAGACCAGTACTCAATATCCTCTTAGTTACATTAGGAAAGATAGGTGAAGGGAAGTCACAGCTAAATATAGTGACCAAGGAATTAAGAAATCCAAGTGTCGGTCACCAAACATCCGCAGCATGGGCAGTTGGAAAGATGGCAGACCTCAGAAGAGTCCCACCAATCGAACGTGTGGCATTTGTTCCAGCTCTTGAATTCTTCAAAGAGCAACTGAACAGGTTTGCGGTCAGGCGAGGTGATGAGAACCTCAATTTCATCAGAAATATGATTTTCGCCACCGGTGAGATACTTGACAACAGGACTGATCAACCAGGAAAGGTGAATAGCACGAGGAAGAATTTCATCACTATTCTTGAGAAGATACGGAGAGGGACTTCGTCAATTGATCTCAAGGATCTTCAGGGGAAGGACGTCGTGCTGATCTCCATACGTAACCTCGCAGGAACAGTCATCAAGATGCTCAAAGGAGAGATGCTCACGAAACAAGAGGAAGCAGTTCTCCTAGAGCTAAGAAACAAGTAATTAGTAATTTGTACATATTGACCGTACAGACCTATTAGTCAGAAATGTGTCAGCGAGCTATTGAGAGAGGATTATGGACTGAAAATCTCACTACCCATAATCAGGAACATCAGCTACCTGATGAGGAGGATTGTATAAGTATCCAGATTACATATTATAGGAACTAACCACTTTACCCTTAATAGATACAATCCTCGATGCACTACTCAAGTTTCTAAAAATGCATACAAATTTTTCTGCCATTTTCTAGAAAGCATATGGCATAGTACATATACCTAAAAAGCGAGGTAATATCAAAGAATAATTCGCTCAGGAGGAAGGTTCAGTGAAATTTGACAACATTGAGGAGTTCACGTCTAAACTCAAAACCTATACCAAGGGAAGAACCACATATTACCAGTACAGAGCAAGAACTCCATTCTTCGCGAAGATGTACCATGTGGGTAAGTACAATCCCGAAAAGGTTCCAGTATACTACGTGAAAACTCTAGGCAAAATCATTGAGGATATGATCAAGACCATCCAGAACAAGGACTATATCTCGGACATATTGGGTGAGGAGGAGTTCGTAATTCTGGACTGGATCAGGTTGATCTTCTTCATGGGACTCGCACATTTCTCAAAATCTGAGATGGAGAAGTACGAAGATACAGAGTTCACAAGGTACGTACATGGAACAACTGCCATCGAGGGAAATACCTACTCATTAAGGGATACTGACCTTACCTTAAATGAGAACCAAACAGTAGGAGGTAAGTCTATCAGGGAATTCCACGAGGTTCGCAACTACCAAAAGCTTCGTGAGTTTATGGGAACGAGACCAGATCATAAAGTGTCAATTGACCTCATCAAGAAGATCCATCAGTTCGTACTGGAGAATATCAATGATGAGGCCGCAGGTTATTTTAGAAACAGCATGGTTGGTATCAGGGGATCAAGTTTCATGCCCACTCCCCATATTCTCATAGAGGAGGAGTTAGAAGAACTGATCAGGGACTACTATGATGATCTTGAGATCTTCCATCCCGTGGAGTCTATCGCCAGATTTCACCAGAGATTTGAGGAGATCCATCCCTTCATAGACGGCAATGGAAGGGTCGGGAGGGAAATCATGCGGATCCAACTAAAATCACATGGATATCCATTCCTGTACATTGGAAAGGAGCATCGTGAGCGTTACCTGAGGGCGTTGGATGCAGGGAATGAAGGAAATTACAAGGACTTGGTCAGTTTTGTCGTGAGCATGATCATCAACGAATTCTTCGAGCACACAAAATATCTCCATGACTCACTGAAGGAGTTGTTGGAATCAGAAGAATTCAAAGAGCTTATAACGCTACAGGACATACCCCTTACTGAAGAAAGTATCTCTAATTTTGAGGAATTGGTGAATTACCTGAAGAATCTGTACGAGGCTTCTCCCAAAAGAGCCTCACGTGTCACAAGGATCTGACAGGTGGATGAAATTAATATTCTGGAAAATCGACTATGACACCACAGTTGAAATCAATTGGATTCCACAGGGAATAATACTCTTGAGATAACCAATGTATAAATTCCTCGGATTCAAGACAGGTCAGATGATTGGGGCAATAATCGGGGACATAGTGGGGTCAATCTACGAGAGGAACAACCACAGGTCCAAGGACTTCCCGCTGTTTGGTGACGGATGCACCTTCACGGACGACACCGTGCTCACGGTTGGTGTGGCAGAGGCATTGATGAACGAGCAGGACTTTAAGAAGCACCTGCACAAGTGGGGCAGGAAGTACCCCCGAGCGGGGTACGGAAGGAACTTCAAGAGGTGGATAAAAGCGGACGACCCTAAGCCCTACGGTAGCTACGGGAACGGATCGGCTATGCGGGTATCGCCCGTGGGGATGGTCTTCGACACCATGGAAGAGACCCTGAGGGTGGCGGAGGAGTCAGCAGCGGTCTCGCACGACCACCCCGACGGGATCAAAGGAGCGAAGGCGGTTGCAGGTAGCGTCTACCTAGCGAGAACCGGGGGGAGCAAACAGGATATCAGAGAGTTCGTCGAGTCACTGGGCTACTCTGTGGACTTCGAGCTCGACGAGCTTCAGAGGAGCTACAGATTCAACTCGAGCTGCGCAGGAAGCGTTCCGCAGGCGATATACTGCTTCCTGATCTCGGAGGACTTCGAGGACACCCTCAGAACCTCGGTGAGCATCGGTGGCGATACCGACACGATCTGCGCGGTGTCGGGAGCTATAGCAGAGGTCTTCTACGGAGTACCGGAGTGGATAGAGCAGGAGGCGATGAGCAGGTTACCACAGGACATGGTGGACGTCATCGAGGACTTCAAGACATTCATGAGTGGAAGGTAATCATCCGTCCTCTCAGGTGAAGTGACTACACCTCGACGGAGACCGTCGTATCAGATCGAGGGTCATGGCCAGATTGACCGTCCGTATCTATAACCAGCGATGCGGTTCATCCCCGCAACGAAAGCTATTTTACAGGAGTTGTGCACATCTGAGGACGGAGATGAGATACGTACTACCCCTCCTTATGGTCACAATGCTGACTACCGCAGCAGCAGTGAAGGTGGTTCCCGATGATGAGGTCAGGGAGGAGTGCTTCTCAAATTTTGGCACTGCTCTTAGTGCAGTGCTCATCGCACAGTTCAACTACACATGGAATGTGCTCGGTATCGAGTACAGAATCATCAACGTCAGCTACAATGGCGAATCCCTACAGAACTACACCGTGGAGTACAAAAGCAGGCAGTTCGAGGTGGGGAAGAATGACCTGTACAACGGCAATGTCACCATTTACAATCGAACGTACTACACACCACTGAGGCAGGAGGTAAGACTGAACTTCACCGAGATCGCGGTCGCTGCCTACTTCACCATCTTCACCGACACCAGTGGCATCGGTAATTGGGATGGGTGCTTCTCATGGAGGTTCGTCAGGTCGGGCGAGAACCCACCGTTCCCGGCGACCGACGAGACCGACTGGCGGGTCAAGTACGTCGTGGGTACCGTTGTCTTCTTCACACTCCTGACCCTGTACTTCAGGTGGAACAGCAGGAAGAGGAGAGGGTAGCCACCGTACTCCTAGGCAGACCGGCGACGACTGTAGAGCACATGATATTTGTCCACCTACTCTCCACAAGGGATGTTATGACAGCGTAGCTGTGTAGGTGATGAAACAGACACGGAAGCCTGTCTACAGCTCGGGGGATCTCGCAGCCTCGCTGATCTACTTCTCGATCACCTTCTTCTACTACCTCACCGACGGAGTGAAGATGAACCCCGCCCTCGCGGGCTTGCCCTACGCCATCGGGCAGGTATGGGACGGGGTGAATGACCCGATCATGGGGGTGATCGCCGAGACCTCCGAAGGTAGACCCGCAGGCTTCCTCGTCTGCCTTCCAGACGTCTACCAGATGATGAAGGGGCAGCCTGTCACGAGGGTCAGGATCGTGACCATCGGTGTCGCATCCGAGTTCCAGAGGAGTGATCTGGGGATGTCGATGGTCTCCGAGCTCGTCAGACGGGCGGAGGGAAGGTACAGGGAGGGTGAGGTCTTGTGGATCTGGACAACAGCGCACAGCAGAAGCTCGTCGCCCGCTACGGCGGGAAGAAGGGCAGAGTATTCGCTCTGATGGTCAAGGAGCTTGAGCATGAAGAAGAGATCAAGGAGATATGATCAGTACAGTCTCCCACCGTCTTGGACAACCCTTGGAAAAAGTGAGCGTTTATCTCCAAAACCAGATTCCACATACTGAGGATCAGATTGAGGCCCTGACCGAAGGCAGGACAGGGTTAACAACCACAGATCCCCGGGTCAGAGTATGCTACCAATAGACGAATCAATCCTCCTCAGCAGTACGGCCGCACTACCGGGTGTGCTGTCACTGGTGTAGAACGGGATCAACTCACGGATCTTTAATCCATTTACTCAGTTCTTTGTTTTTCTGTTCTAATTCAGTGATAACCATTTTGGATAAGAGAAAGGTACCATCTTGAAGACATCCTTCGAGGAGGTTCCAGAGTGATTTATCAGCATCTCTATCATAATACCTCTCGAACCGTACAAATATGGAGGTGTCTACCGAGAATCTTATTGGAGCTTCCCTTCCTCCGAAGTCTGCTGAAATGATTGTAACCATTTATCGTGAGGCCCGTTAGATCCATCGCTTGGCTATCCTCGAGCATACCACTCTTTACAGATCGAATTACAAGGTCAATGAAGTTTTCTCCCCATGTATTTGCAAAATTGAGATAGTAGTTTCCGCCCTTACCCTCTCTCTGCTTTGATTTCTGGGGAGGGATCTCTATACCGAGACGAATGCTAATCACTGAATAACTTACCTTGAATCTCCGGGAGAGCTTAGGCACCTCCAAATCTGTATATTCCTCTAAATAACTGTCGGGTACGAGATAACGACCTGCCACCCGATTGCAGAGAACCTCAATGTCTGATATCCCCATTACCTCACTCTCTTTCCCACATAAACCCTCTTCCCCTCTGATCAGGTGAGCAAGCTCGTGGAAGAGGGTGAATACTCTTGCATAGTGGCTGTCCTTCTTGTTAAGCGCGATAACAGGATATGGAGTACCTCGTAGGAGGAAACCCCTAGTGACCTCACGATCGATACCACAGAATTGGAAGACCATGATACCGAGCGCACTAAGTCTTTTCCTCCAGTACTTCAGGACCTCGTTGTCTCTCTTGCCCCTGAGGTCTTCAAGGGAGTAAGGCAGGATCTGGTTGATCCGGGCAAGAACACCATCCTCAGATTGTTCAGAACCGATGTAGCTGTAATTGAACTTGATACCAAGTGACCTGGAAAGAGATTCGATCTGTTGCTTTCGAGTAATGAAATCACGTATCACGACATACAGATCACCGCTGTACTCGTCCCCCCTCGATCTGAAATCGGGGAGACTGTAATCCTCGGGCATATGATCGAGATAGAAGACGATTGGGGCTCGCTTGTAGACCTTGGAAACCTTGAGCAATTGGTTAAAGGTTAGGTGTTTGTGACCACTCTCGACAGCAGCCAATTTCTTGGGGGAAACACGGATCTTCTTTGCTGCCTCAGCCAAATCTAACCCTCTTCTCTCTCGTGCCCATTTGAGAACATCAGGATTGACCAAAGCATCTCCCATAGACAATATTTCTCACAGAGGTACATAAAGATAGTGAGCTCAGATTGCCCGCAGTGGTAAAATCATTTGAGGATCTGTGGTGATACAATCTGGCAGAGACATGTGTCGATTTCTTCGACACAATATCCCTGAGGCTCATACCCTTGATCAAGATACGCTTACTATAGGACCGACCAGACTGAAAGAAGTACACCCCTCCGCAACGTGGACGATCCCCGAGGAACACGATAAAG
>WAMJ01000084.1 GCA_015522385.1 Candidatus Heimdallarchaeota archaeon | reverse complement strand
GTGTACACCCTGAGAGATCCATGGCATAAGGATCCTCTGGGTTTAGATAAAATTCAATCTGAGAAAAATCGGTAAGCTTGTCGAAACTCATAGGTTCTCAAACTAAAATATCCGATCTAGTTATTAAATTCTTGAGATACGTTCTAAGGGTATGAGTACTTAGAGATTTGTGCATCACGGGAGGCTAGTTTGTTGAAATGGACACGGTCTGCTGCCCCCTCTGTTCCAAGGATATCCCGACCCAATGTCGTGATCAGATCCTCCTTACCAACGCTCAACATTAACTTTTCACCCTTGTACCCAGCAACATAGTGGTTCGGTACAAGGATGTCAATGTCAGGAGTCAGACCAATTCGCTCCGCAAATTCCTTAACTGGAGAGTCACCGAGGATGAAGTTCAGCTTATTGTCGGAGTGCACGATACCAGTGATCACTCTCCCTACCATGTTACCGTCTTTGGATATTACTTCCTTACCCTTGAACTTCTCGAAAATTACTTCATCCAGTGCAATTGCCTCCTCTTGGAGTTTATTCTTCAGTTCTGATGCAGGAACTGACAGAAAGATCTTCTTCCCCTCCTTCTTCTCCACCAGATCAAGAGGCACAATCGGGTCATCATCAGGTTTCAGTCCGAGTTTTTCTTTTAGCTCCTCGAATCGTGAACCGCCAATGACAAACTTTGTCACAGAGCAGTCACCAGTCTTGAAAACCACATCGATTATATTCCCGATTTTCTCATTGTTCGAGTCGTAGACATCGTAGTGTTTGAGGTCGCGTAATTCAGTTGCAACAGAGATTACCATGATCATACTTGTGAAATGGACTTATATAAGGTATTTCGAACAATCGAAACTTCACCTGCCAATTTTGAATTCCCGTTTGGAACTATAGTATCCCTGCTTTACAAGTTCCTTTTCAATATCATAGACGTGAGATACTAGGTAAAGAAGGTAGACCAATTCAATGAGAACCAACACGATAAGGAAGAATAATGAAAGATAGAAATCAATATCAGTGAAAAGAACAGTAGTGATTGAGACAAAGTTCCAGAAGAAATGAGCAATAATACCGAAGAAAAAGTAGCGGTATAACAATCGGGGTCTAGAAATGTTTTTCATGACCAACCCAAACCCGAAGAGTCCCGTGAAGAGTGGATGCCCGACAATCATAAGCGCACCCCTGATCAAAGTTATGACAAAACCTTCCGTCACACCTAGCCCGAAGATAGCCCTGAGAGAGTACATGATATTCTCCGCAATCGCAAACCCTCCTCCAAGAAGCCCACCATAGACTAGTCCATCTAGAGGTGTGTCGAACCTATCTCGATTCATTCGGTAAAAGAGGTATAGCATAGAGTCCTTTGTGATCTCCTCCATGAGGGGAATAATAAGAACAATCTGAACAGGATGCAACTCCACCGACTTGACAATGGCAATATCGATTTGACCAAAAATTATGAAATTCACGAGAATATTTAGGATTCCGATTATAGTAAAAGCTAGAACCCCGAATAGGCTGACAATTACTATCTTATGCCTTGGCTCAGGGTCGTGTTGATTCACCCGGTAATAAAACCCCATTGTCATAGTATAAAATATGATATTTAATATAATAAGAAGGAGTATAACCTGCTCTATCGTAAACAATGATTCGAAATTGAATGGAAGCACTGTATCTCTATCTGGTTTCGACCCTTAAATATTCCTGACTTTTAACCACCGTACTACACTGTAGGAGAAATGTTATAAGATGCAAATCAATTAATATTATTTGTTTTAAATGAGTGATCAGAACCTTATAATTTCCTTGTATCCAAAAGGGAAAAGAGGCGAGCTGAGTTTCAACTTCCAAGCACTCCGTGTGAGAGATTTTCTTCCGGGCCTGATGCACTCATTGTCAGCCCATATCAACGAGGCACGTGACCAAGTCGAATTAGAGAAGGCTATTGATGAATACCTGAACTTTATCACAAAGACTCTTGACTCCATCCAACAGTCATTAGAACGCTCAAAGGTGAGGGAATTGGTAAATCAGAGGAGAATTTATGTCCTCTCCCTAGGACCAAATCTTCTGATCGCAGAGGGTGGTGAACCAGTGTACCTTGCTCATCCAATTGGAAGGAGATCAGGGAACTTAAGCATCCTTACCTTCAATGAAGACGATATTGGAGAGGAGCTAGACCAAATAATGTTGGAGCCTTCGATACATGGATCAGAAGTCTACATCTCCACGGTTAAGGACCAAGTACTCCTCAACGACAGTCCAATTGATGAAGCGATCGATCTCACACGAGCGGTCTTCCACTTCCAGAAATCATACCAATTCTACTCCAGTCTGGACAATCTGGCGACTCAAGTCGATTCTGCATTGGAGGCTTCGTACAGCATATTTAGAACCTTTTTGGATCTATTCAAACCCTATCCTTCAAGCTTGGAGCAACACCTGATTAATCTTAAATTAAAGGATCATTTTGATTTTTTTGGTTTGCAAAAACTTGGAACAGAGCCAGAGATTGTGGGGTTAAGTATTAATAATAATAGGACATCACTCATCTACAGGGAGCTAACCGATGAACTGAAGATCCTGATGATGGGGGACTACAACATCTTCGAACTATTGCACGCCATCGAGAGTGTGGAGAATAATCCAGAGTTGGACTTCCAACTTGACAGGGTAAAATCAGGTTTGGAGATCAACCAGAGAAGCTATCGGGAATTCTACGATATACTTGGCATCTCCGCCATAGATAGAATAATCGAGGAATATCCTAAGAACAAGAAGGTAGCGATTCCGGTATACTTTCTCAGGGTAACAACCGAGGAGAACATAAGAAGGATTACCACAAACATGAACCTTAAACTCTTACCGAATTCACTTGTCGTGGCAATTGACTATATTGTTAACCCATTAAATCTTGTTGCAACTGGACCTTTCGAGACTTTTCAGAAGAAGGTGAAAGATATAGGGATAGTGCTCAAAATCGGAAATCACTATGCCCAAATATCTTTCGAGCCTACGGGTGATACAGAGCTTTTGGTCGAAGTCTCCTACATTGTAGAGGATATAGATGAGCTACACAAGATCTTCAAAACACGAGGGGAAAAACTTCCAGACTACCTCAATAACCCTCACCTTGATCTCTTGAGGTTCCAGATGGCCAAGTTGATCAGAGACACCAGCAAGAACTGGAGGGAAATTACAGTAGATTTGTCTGAGCAAGACCAGTTCTTCGGGAGTATCCTAGTACCATTTGTTAAGGAGGTTCTCGATGGGGAAGTTGTTCCTATCCTTATCAGAAGAGTAATACAGGAAATTGAGAGCATGGAGGATGATGAGGAAATGAATGAGATGTTAGATACCTTACTCGATGACGAGAGCCTAGAGGAAGATAATGCCTCATTTACCTCAATGTTTTCCAAGCAGAGGAAAGAAGAAAAGAACTTAGAGGCGCTTCGCAAAAAACTTACTGCATTGGAAGGAGAGATTAAAGCTTTCAATTCCACAATATTTGAACACTTGATGGATACTTACACGAGAAACTACTCAAACGAGATTGACAACCTCTACGAAAACGAGTTGGAACAGAGATTGGACTTTCTCCAGCAGAAGTTCATCAGTATTAAGATCAACCTTATTTCAGCTGGACTGACCCCACAGAACTGGAAGTTCTTGAGCTATGAGAACATTGAGGGTATCCACAAGAACAGATACGAGAAAGTCCATTCAAAGTTGATCGAAACAATAGGTAAACACTCTGAGAAAAATACAGAAGAGATCGAGGCAATGATCGCAGAAGCCTTAAATCACGAGAAGTTTAAGAGATTCGTCATAGAGGATTTTAAGGGAACACAGATACTCAAGTCCAACAGGATCTGGGATCCGTACATCTACGAGAGTGCAATCCTCGAAAAACTCACAGATCCACCACTACTGAATTCAGTTGAAGATATCATAGCCACTACCTTTCCTAAAAGAAAGATGTACACAATTGATCTCCCTGACACAAAGAACAAACAGGGAGGATGATAGATCATGGAAATTGAACAGCTATACTATGAGATATCTTACAGTCCAAATCAGCAGGTTTCCTCTGAGCTAAGATTGAAGAGGTCTAAACAGATTTTTCAACAATTCATAGATCAGCTCATTGAATTAGGGGAGGGACAAAAGATTACCCCATTAAACAGACTTATTGAAGGGAACGGGGACTACTTCGTCATTGACACTGCAGCTTTAATGAGAGGAGTAAGTTCCAAGGTAGGAACTAATCTGGAGGAGGAATACTCAATTGTAGAGAATATGTACATGGACCTAGGTTATGCCAGAATCCAAGGAGACTGGAATGACAAGATTCTGCTGTTCAGGTCAGAGAACCATACAGGTTATTATGCAGGTCTCAAGGGTCACATC
>WAMJ01000083.1 GCA_015522385.1 Candidatus Heimdallarchaeota archaeon | reverse complement strand
TCCCAACACTGCTATTGGAGATGTAGTTAACATGAATAGATTGTACAGTGGGCTAATCATAGAGCCAGTAGAAACTATCTCACAGTTCAACATCACCACCTTCTACACGACGATGATCGCATGGTTCATCCCTGTGATATTCGTGATGCTTGGAGAGGTAGCATTTGGAGATGTGGCTGCATATACGGGAGTATCCTCTCCGTCCCAGAAGAGAGGATCCTACAATACCGTTGCCTATTCCCCAGTTATTGCGCTCATCGCTTTTCTGCACTTCGGTCTCGGGATGTACTATTCCATTCTCTACTATGACCTGAGGGAGAGATTATGAACAGAAGACACTGGACAAAATTCATTCTCACATTGATTGTCCTCTACTGGATTGAGTCTCTCATTCTAGAATTTGTATTTTATAACCTATTCAAGAAGAATTTAACTATGCTAAATTCACTTACACTCATTTTCTACAAACCAACTAAGGAGGAGCAGAGAGGAAGATTCTGGTATCATTTCTTTCAGCTGAATCTGATATGGATCTACAATGTATTTATCTACTCGTTGTTCTTCACAGACCTTTCCGTCCTCCTTCTTACCCTCGATCAGAACTTCTTCCCGAGGTTGTTAAGCGAGGTATTCTCTCAATCATTTGGTAATTATCTCTATCAAATTTTGATGTATATTTACTTCACAAATAAAGTAATCACTTATCATGAGCCA
This sequence comes from Candidatus Heimdallarchaeota archaeon, assembly GCA_015522385.1. Next base: position 5,837 of record WAMJ01000083.1, on the reverse strand, counting down.
GTTAGTCCTGAAGGTTCACCTAATGGATCGTTGACCAAGGACTTGACAGAACAAGAATTAGAATAATTCCTAGACATTTTTAAAGTATAGACAATATGACATATTTCGCTTAAATTGGACCACCATATTTGCAAATATCGATTTGGATGTATCATATTTTCTTGTGTATTCAACAATTAGAACAAAGTACCCCCAAAGAGAAGCTAACTTGATTATTGACCAGTTCGATGTATCCAAGTAACGTTTATCTAGACGCAATAAGTGAATAACCTAATGGGCTTCAGGATTCGGGATGTCGATCTGCTCTACACCCAGCAAGGCACAATCCACGCGGAATTTACGCATAATTTTTGGGTATCCGCACTCTGGAACCAGATCATGGGGGACCAGACCCTGGCCGACGTCGTGGCTGGCATCTTCACAGGAGTAACATCTGCAGTGCAGACTGTTAAAAAGGGACTGAGCAAGGCTTGGGACGGGATCAAGAGTTCGGGAAGTTTTATTGTCAATGAAGTTTTTAGTTCGATTACTCAAGGATTGAATTTCGTAATTCTAAACTCCTTGGCAGGGTTATTAATAATTGTTGCCGAACTGATTAGGGGAAAATCCTATAAAAATTTGAATACAATCATTTTAGAGTCTGATAGTGCATCTAATACGTTAAGAACCTTCACTACCTCAACGGAAATAATAATTCAGTCGGAGAAAGATGAATTAATTTCAATCGATGTTATGAAATTGATTTTGGATCTACTTCTCCCCATCCAAATTGAGACCCTTGGGTTGTATTTTGAAGAAGAGATACCAGACTTGAATGCTGTATTTTTCAATTTCATGATAGCGATTATTATGGGTGAATTAGGAGTATTAGGCCTTGTAACTGCGATAGAGGGAATGGGTATAAACAAAATTGAATCTGCCATTCTAGCAATTACTTCAACTCTTTTTATTATTGGAGGTGTGTTGATTAACATTCCTTTATTTCCAACAGTTAACCGTATTCTGGATAATGCACAAACTCAATCTCTATTTGATAACATGGACCAACAAACTTTATACACGGAACATTTCCGTCGTTTCTTAATAAGTTGGATCAGTATCCTAATAGCTTCTCTCGCAATACTCTATACTCTCACACAGTCAAGGGATGGAATTACAGTGAAATTTATAGACAAATTTACAGGTGATATGGCAAGTACTCTTTTGACTACTGGATCCGAAGGGGTTTTAACATTGGTAACAACGATTTTGCTATTACTAGGTTTTATGACATTATTTAGGGAAGACATAATTCCTACCTTCGTTACTTTCTGGCCAATGCTACTAGTAATCTTATTGGTTCTCCTTTCAATCAGGTTTGAGGTCCTGATCATACCGACGATGATCGTGATCCTCACAATGTTGGCATTAGTCCTATTGATAGAGGTGAGTGTCTGAACATCGAGAAGAATGGTGTATCGCTGCAGGCGATGGCATTATTTCCAATTGTCAACATCTCAGTCTTAATGGTCACTGCCATCAAGATACTTGATTGGAGTGAGATTTATGCTCTGACTGCTATGTACATCGTTGCTGGAATATTTACATGGATCCGAGGTGGTTCAGAGCTAGGCAGGATATCTAACCTTTTCCGACGGTATTTGGTCTATGCCTTAATTTTCTTCCTGATTCATTTGAAAATGGTTTACTTGATAGATTCTGCGATATTAGTAAACTCGGAGGTTATGACTCAATCCAGAATCATTATAATTGGGATAATATCGTATAGTTCCGTAGTTTGGCTTCATTTCTCAGACCCTAGAAAATCATTATTTATTGTACATACCGACTTATCGAAAAATTCGGAGCTCCAGCTAGATGAGATGAGGAGATCGTACAATTTGACCAGAAAACTTTCTACGATGTACTGGTGGTTGATCTCTCTTTCATTTTATCTCTCAGCTATTCATTTCCTCTTCACCATATTATTGGTCGAGAACACTCTCATCTTTATGATCTTCGATGTCCTTGGATCACTTGTGATATTCTATTTCTTTTTTCAAGACCACAATGAGAATTGGAGACCTCTTTCACATGACGAGTTTATCCATCTACTATTGGAGCTCAGGGAGAGAAACTCAGGTCTCCCATTGGGTCGAAGTGTGCACACGATGGTCCATGATATTGATCGTATCAATAAATACGTTGATTCTTGCTTTGCATCCGATACCAGCGTTCAATACAAATACATTGATAGTGTGAAAGTTGAGATGAACGTATATAGAATAGTTGTAATTGAAGGAATACATTTTCTCCTCATTGCAGCAGTGCTATATGTGCTCATTTCCAGAGGTTCGCTATCATTGGATATATTCTTCGTTGTTATTTTTCTGTTTCTCATCAATTTGATATTGATTTGGACAACTGGAACTTCAAAACTTCGGAGAATTGTCCTTGTCTATTTGAGATACTCTGTCATTGCCCTGCTATTCCTCCTTTTTTACATGAGGGAGGCCTACCTGGTCGATACATCTGATAATTCAATGAGGTGGTCTCCAACCTTGTTCTTCTTAGGGTCAGTGAGTATGATTCTACTGACCATTGCTCATATTTCGAATCGATATGATTCAATCTTTATGGTGTATCCCAACTTGGAGGTGGATGACACCCTTCTTCAAATCCTGTGCAAACTGCATTATATGACTGGAATTCTCTCTACGATGTACTGGATGGGTATTGTCACTTCTCTATACCTTTCATCCATTCATTCGATTTTTGCTCTTCTCTCTGTCAGGAATGTCCAAGTCTATAGATTATTCGATGTCTTAGGGTCTCCGTTGGTACTGTATCTCACATACAGGAGTCACAGAAAGAAACTAGACTTTTTATCCAAAGATGAATTTAGCTTTCTTCTTCAAAAACTCCAGAAGAAAGGAATGGGTCTCTCAATGGGTCGAATAATCGATGTGAGAAATATGTTTTTAGAGATGGAAGAATAGCAAATCGAAGTGACACAATAAAGCCTAACTTATTCAGATAAACTATTGATTTAATGGGTATAAGGATACAAATCATTGATCTGGTCTTTATTCTGTGAGGTAAACATCATCTTCATTTCATTCATATGATTCAACCATGTGCGATTTCGTCATTCATGGACGGAGTGTTCTCACAATGAGAAATGCGGATAGACCATGTGGTGTCGTTAACCTAATTGCCTTGATACTCATAACATTGCCAGAGGAGATGGGGTTTTTCCTGTTCCAATATGACGAGCGTCACAATTTGATCCCGATGCTGGCATATTCCCTTGGATCTCACACGCTCTATAAAACCTCCTTCTTTGTGGAATTTCCTGATTACGAGGAGGAATTTAAAAGACGGGATGTCAATCTAATTCACAAACTGAAATTTATCGTTACTCTGGTTATTGTTATCCTTGCTTTCTTGTCCGATATCCCATTTTCCTTTTGGATCTTCCTCGCCCTTGCACAGATCAACTTCCAACCGAATAAGGATAATTGGTTCGTTATCAAACGCAGATTAAGGCTTAAAGTTCCTAAGGGTCAGTAAATGGGATCACTCTACCCTTGAATATCGCTCGATGTGCTCATCATCTTGTCGATAACCCCATAAAATGTCGAATGGATCTTGAAATTGCTCTAACCGAAGGTATATTTATTAATTTGACTCTCGCAGAGATAGTTATGGACGACCGCTACATGAGTATCTTCGTCGGGAGGGAGAAGGATCTTGAGCTGCTGTCCACAAGATTCGAGAGCAGGATGAGGGATATTGGTCCCCCGAAGGTCTACTCGTACCTCAATGCTCCTGGTATAGGTAAGACCACCCTGATCAGACGATTTGGAGACAAGGTTGAGAGGGAGCACAAGGGGATACATCTCTACTTCACCGCTAACTCAAGTCACCACAACGAGTTCCAGATTAATCAGGATCTGGTGGACGCCATTGACATCTTGATTAGAAATCAGGATTCGCTCATTCAGGAGTTTGTTGACAGGGATTCGAGTGGATATGCTCTTCGCAGAGACCTCAGACGTGTACAGGATGAGATCAATAGGATAATTGAGAATAAGGAGTTCAGGTTTAGCACGACTGCATCTTTGTTGAATATCCTGCTCAAGGTCGTACCGGTTGTCTTCACAACCGACGAGATCCAGATCTATCAGAACATCGGGGATAAGGGTGGTGAGAAAATGCTCAGGAGCTATTCACAATTTCTTGCGGACCTGCTCTCCAAGAGGATTCTCCTGGTAATATCTGGAACTCAGTACTCAATTCTGTCACAGATTGGTTATGGCATAGGATCGCCTCTGAATGGTAAGATCCAACTGGTGGTGATCAGCCCTCTCAAATCTGAAGATATCGAGGACTACATCATGAGATTTAGGAATCTCTATCCCAATTATGACAATGTAGAGGAGCTTGAGACCTATCTCCATGCGTTCAGTGGCGGTCATCCCAGAACAATTGAGAAGATCGTGGAGGGGTTCTTCTCCCTAGAAGAGACCCCGAATTTCACCGAGGAACTGACCAAGAGGGTGGAGACCCTCATGTCGAAATCGCTTCTGGACAGGGAGAAGTTAGAGAACCTCAAACGACTGCAGTCTCATGAAGAGTTCAATGAGGTGAAGAGGTGGCTGCTTCAGGGAATGGCGAATAATCTGCAACTCAATCAGGAACTCAACGAGGAGAAGAATGAGCTCATCTTCCAGCTGATGACTATGGGGTTCATTGTCATGAATGGAAATTCCAACTACTATATCACCAGTTACTTCCATGGGTTGTTCTTCCTCAAAAGCATAACTGGATCCTATGAGCAATTCCTCCATGAGATCCTCAGCAACAGGTATTTCCGAGAGATGGTTGGTGGTCTGTCCGGGTTGGGTTTCACCTTTGAGAAAATTATATTTGCCTCCCTCATTCTCCGAGGAAATCGACCCCTTGAAACCGGATCAGAAAGATTTGATGTCCAAGACCTCAACAAGATCAAGGTATTGAGATCCAATGATGCAAGTATTATCGCTACCTTAAAGCTGGATTCGGACACACTCTACCACACCCCGTCGATGGAAGGAATAGATGGAGTCTTTGAGAAAGGAGGGGAGAGAATACTTGTTCAGGTCACCACACAGAGATTCTCCTTGAAAAGCAAGTATGGGAAATTCAAGGAGAAAGTACATGCACTTCGGACCGAAGGTTGGTTCATCTCCCTGTACAAGGTCTCTGGAACGGATGGCTCAATTCTGGTCACAAGTGGAGATGAGCTCAATGATCTCCTTGGTGAGAGTGTGTACAGTCGAATGATTGAGGTCAAAGAATTTCTAAGCGATAGACAGTAGAGTTTCTGCAGTTGATCGCTGGGGGAATTTCGCGGATACCCTTATGGGGTTCTCACAGTAGCGATTTTCCTTCCTTCACCAAGGATTAAATTTAGTAATCAATGAGGTCACCTAGTAAAGTTTATTTTATCCTGTTATGCAAGTGACCTAATGGGCTTCAGGATTCGGAACGTTGATCCTCTCTACCCCCTTCTGGATACACTACATGTTAGAATGACGTATAATCCTTGGGTATCCGCACTCTGGGACACCGTGCTGAAGGGCAAGACTCTGGCTGACGTGGTAGCAGGCATCTTCACAGGTGTAACTTCAGCCCTTCAAGCGGTGAAGGACGGGTTGAGCAAGGCTTGGGATGGGATTAAGGAGGCAGGTAATTTCATTGTTTCCAGTGTTGTCGACTCGATCTTGCAGTCATTTGTAGTGGTGGCCCATAGTTTTATAGACGTTATATTTTCGATATTATCCTCGGTTTCTTCATCGATTACCCTTATAGGG
>WAMJ01000082.1 GCA_015522385.1 Candidatus Heimdallarchaeota archaeon | reverse complement strand
GATATGGCCATCTCAACAGAGTTTATATAGTTTCTCGGGTATATATCTGTTATATGGACTTTATGGCAAAGTTACTTCTTATCGGTGATGGAGCAGTAGGGAAGACCAGTCTCAGGAAAAGATATCTTGGACATGGATTCAATGCATCCCATCTTATGACCATAGGTGCAGACTTTGCCTCCAAGACAATTGTCTTGGACTCTGGGATAAAATTTGTAGCTCAGATTTGGGACCTCGCAGGACAGGAACAATTTGCGAGTGTTCGCCAAAGATTCTTTCTTGGCGCCTCTGCTGTCATGCTCGTCTTTGATGTGACAAACCGGGACACATTCTTCAACATTCCCAACTGGTTGCAGGAACTCTTCTCCTCGACTAACAACGCCAAGATCCCAATTATTCTTGTCGGTAACAAGGTTGATCTGGAGGACCACAGGGTGGTAAGAAAAGAGGATGCAGAGAAATACCTTCAGCTACTGCGGTCGAGCCCATTCTTCTCAGATATCCCGATGGCCTACATCGAGACATCAGCAAAGGACGGTACAAACGTGGAAGATGCTTTTCACTGGCTGGCCAAGACCCTTGTTGAGAGTGATGTCATCCATAAACCAAGAGCTTTTGGTTCGAAGTAACTTGTACTAGATAAATTGAACATTTTGGATACACAAGAAATGGTACATAATTGCATCAGATACAATGCAGATTTATCATTCCTCTCCGACATAGATATCACCCATTGTAATACCAACATAGCTACTCTTACTTCTTCCATTTTTCTGGAGAAATCTCTGTTGATTAGTGTTTCTTGTTTTGGAATGTTGATTAGAGTACTGGATTTCATAAATTTTGCAAGGATGCAATAATATCACTAGGGATTTGATCCGATGTTAAATTTTCGATCAATATCTCACAAATATTGCCATAATGTCCAAGAAAATTTCGGGAAAAACATAATATATTTATATTGTCCGTAAAATGCAGTTTATACAAATCCTAAATTAGGAAGTAGGAAGAGAACAATGCGAATAAAATCAAAAGACATGCCTCTGATCCTTGCGCTCCTTGAAAATCCCACAGCGACACAGCAGGAACTCAAGGATGCCATTAAGGAATTTGCGGATCATACATGGGACGTCTCCAATATCTCCAGAAAATTATCGAAATTTTTTGATCCCGAAGATGGAATCATGACCGGAGTCCAAGCAACTTTTAATCTTAATTTACTGAACCTTGAACTCCACGGATTCGTAGTGGAACTGGAGGACGATGCATGGAACAGAAACTATGAGATTATTCATCAACTTGTAATCCTCCATCCTTATGCCTCTTACATGAACAAAATCTATGGGCATAAGAATGGCGTCTACCTGCAGTTTTATGTTCCTAAGAAGAGCGATGTCGGGTTATATATTGCCCGACTCCTTGACTATCTTATCACGGCTAAAGTCGTAAAGGAGTACGACTGGATAAAAGATCTTGATTTTGTGATCAGTTCGAGTGGCTCACTTGGTGTATGGGATCCTTGGACTAGCTATTGGGACGTTGACTTTGATAAACTGGAGCATGTGCTGAATACTGTGTATGAACCAATATTCATTCCAAAACGGAGAAGTGTACTCCACAAGCTCAAAGACTATGATATGGCAGTTATTCGTGAGTTATCGAAGAATCTAAGAAGAAGTCAGATCGAGATCATGGATTCTCTTTTTGGAGATCTGAAAGGTGAGGAAGGTTATGATCCATATCGTAATGTCAGAGACAAATTCCCGAAATCCAAACAGTCTCTCTCTCGGAAGATTCAGTGGATTGAGGATTTCGGATTCATCAAGAGTAAGTGGCTCATGTTTGACCGAGAGAAATTCGGGCTTCTCAATCAGATATTATTCATCATGGATCGTGATGAGTTGGGGCTAGCTGCCCTGGTCAAATCCATAGAGCTTGAGGTCGAGGCGAAAGGGATGACAACCAAGGGCGAGTACACGAAGAAGAACAAAATCCTACCATATCCCTGCAATGTCTCTGTGAACTCCGACAAAATTGTTCTGTGGCTATACCTCCAACCACTGGATCTCTTAAAGTTCAGTGATCTCTTTACCAGTAGGTTCCAAGGTGTGGAGATTTATATTCTTGGTGTTGATCCGAAAGCATACTACTTCAACAATGTAAACTTTGACTCGGATACCAGACAGTGGAAAACTCAACCCGTCTATGTCTATGATGAGATCCTGTATCAGTTGAAAGAAATACTAGAGATGAGTGCGATACGAATATCGGAACCCTTGGTGTAAAAATCTATACTTGCAATAATTCTTCGTACTGACTAACTGAAATCTCTGTTTTCTTCAAATTAGGTCTTTGCTATTGTTGACCAATGAAGTTATAAATTGCATGATGGTAAGTAGATATGAGGTCTCCATGAAAAGAATGAGAGTAGTATTCATCCTTACGGTATTCGTACTTGGAATGATGTCATCTATCAGCACGGCATCCGCGAACTTCTCGGTGTATGTATCTTTCAACGATGCATATTATGCTGATCTTGATGGTGATACACTTCAAGATGATATCAGGTTGGATATGACAATAGAAATCTACAACTACCAATACTCGACAGATGTTGAGTTATATGTCGGCATCACCCTTCCATCAGGAACACAATACTGGTTCTTGGTTACTTTTACCGTCTATAAGTCAACCTACGGATACAGTACTGGTATGCTGTTCAATGCTTACGACACTGCGACCGAGTCAGGATGGTATGACGCTTCGGCGGTAGGATTTGCCAACGGAGAGTCCTACTCAATAATGGAAACAATTACCTTCGATCCTCCCGGTGGTAGTGGTCCCGGAAATCCACAGGCAGAAGCGATATTCTATTAATAATCCTTTAAATCATTATATGCTGTAAACGCGTTATGGCAGACCACGTGATCTCAATAGAGGAACTGTTCAACAAAGTCCCTGAGATGAGAAAAGTGGATCTGACTCTCTGCGTAAATTGTAAATCGGTGAAGTTAGCTTGTGGATTGCTGAGATGCCCACTTCTAAAGCTCTATGAATTTCCTCAGACTTCTGAGAGCCTCCAGAAGCTTGACTCATCGAATACATTATTCGGGCCATCACCACAGATCTTTGTGGGTGAAAGTGGCTATCCACGGGTGACTGCTGGACCGTTGACATCCCTCTCACCGGACAGTGAACTATCCAGACTCGCAGGGAATCCCTCGAAATGGACTTCTCTGACGCTCGATCAAATTATGGAGTTGAGATTCGGTCTGCTTAGAGGGATGCAGAAAGCACACGCACTTGCTCCTGCATACAGTGACAGACAACAGCAATCAAGACTCGTAGATAACTTGCAGGAGATTGCAATGGCAACTAACTCGGTCGAGACGGAAACACAGTATACTGGAAGGATAGATCCAACGATCAAGCTAGACTCTGTACTCTCCCCCATTGGGCCCACAGGTGCCATCCGGAAGCTGGATGTGACCGGACATTCTCGAATACCAAACAAGGTCGAGCAGTTGATTGGAGATGAACTCAAGGCGACGGAGCAGGTGAGTCAGATAGCTTCACTCGGTTTTGACGTATACTATCTCCAAAATGTCTTCTCCTCTGGTCTTACGGGTATCAAATCTTCTAGGAAAATGGTTCCTACAAGGTGGTCGATCACTGCAGTAGATGATATCGTTGGGAATAATCTTATCCAAGGTCTACGGGACTTCAAGGAGATAGAGGACATAACAGTCTACCATGGTGGTTTCTACGGTAATTACTTCACCTTTCTCCTTCTTCCCGAGAGATGGGGGTTTGAGAACTTCGAGAACTGGATGAAAGGATCGATATATTCTCTTGCCAGTAAGGGCTACCTTATCTCCCAAGATCATGAAGATCTGAAATACTCTTCTGTATATAGGGGGAAGTCTAAGTACTCCAATCAAGCTGGTGGCTACTACGCAGCGAGAATCAGCCTACTCTATCACTTACACAAGCTCAGACGTCAAGCAAAGGTGATTTCATTCAGGGAAATAACTCCCGAGTACCTAGTTCCATCTGGAGTCTGGGTTGTTCGGGAGGCTTCCCGAGTAGCTTTAACTGCTCAACCACGGACTTTCCAGACCAGAGAAGAAGCTGAGAACTATGTCGATTCGGTCCTACTCACCCCTCTACAGGAATACAAAAACCGATCTTTCCTCCTTGTCCAAAGGTCACTTGATGAGTTTTTTTCTGACTGAAAAAACCATGAATTTGGCAATCCTTGAGAATTCTAGGTAGAGATCACGTGGATTGTTCTTGATTAGTCTTTCATCCGATAGTGTGGGTTCTTCGATTGCCTCTATACTAAATCCAGCATTAACACAATATTTAGTATACTGTGAAATGGTTCTGTGGAAGTATTGCAGCTTTTTTCCATTGTACTCATAAATACTCGGTTGAGAATTGTAGTAGTTGTCTACCATGTACACTCTGTCCTCATTCCTCTCCGAGTCCCATGGAAATTTCACCGGATTTAGAACGGGAATATTGAAGCAAGGATGTGTTATCGAGAAGACGAATATTCCTCCTGGTTTTAATACACGGTGGATTTCGGACATGATGGGTTTAATTAGGGGAATATCCATAAATGCCATGTTGCAGACTGCCTTATCGAAGGTATTGTCTAGGAATGAATCCAAGGAATCAGACTTTAGGTATTCTATTCCGAAATTGTCTTCTTTTTCTAACTCTATCGCATAATCAATCATCTTTGATGGATCGATTCCTGTCACCAATACTCCTTGTTTTGCAAGGACTCTGGCGATATTCCCCTCTCCGCAGGCGAAGTCTAGAACCTTCTCCCCACTATTGACACCGAGTAGCTTTAGAACCTCGGGAATAATTATGTATCTGTGGTTAAGATCTGGTTGATTAAGTCTATCCTCAACCCAAGTGGGTGCTATTTTATCCCATACATCAACTGAGTCCAAAGCAGTATCCAACCTCAATGGTAGTGAGCCCTTAGGTATTAGCTCTGCACTCCTAGGGAAAGGATTTCCAGTCGGAACTGATCCTGTTGGTATCCACAAGACGAACTCGGTGGACGGTCTGAACTCACCAAATTGGATTGGGTGTTGAAGAGCAATTTCCGCGAAATCTAAAGCGGGAAGGTGCTTTCCACATGCTGAGCAGGGGATTGAGTAATAGTATTCATAGATGAGGAATCTCTCCTGAATCATTAGTTCATCGGCACATCCGACACAGGTATACCGATTACAGTCTTGGCACCATCCAACACCAGAGAAATGCTTTTTGATCCCACATGAGTCACACTTGAACTGAAAGTGGAGCTCGCATCTGGGCGTAATCGGATCGGTAAACTTTGTACCAGGGTTAAGTGGATAGTCTGGGATAATCTTCTGATATTGACTACAGTAATAGCACAGCTGCTGTACCACATTGGAAATCTAATAAGAGTGTTCTAAAGCTTTTCTTAATTGAATTCGGGAATGTCTTCAGAGGTAAATTCCTCTGTGATCTCTTTATCAGGGAAGGACCATGTACCGTCTCCGTTGGCCCTAGCTCCTTTCTGATAGTCTTCATGAGGTGTCTCTACGAATGAAAGGAGGATGAAACCTATTACCATCAAGACCATCAGAACGATAATCGCATACCGTGTAGCCCTGCTTGCAGTGAACCCAAAAAAGATCAGGATATCAATGGAGATTGACCAGACGAATGGACCAATCGCAGCGGATATCCTTCCGAATATGTTGGTGAATCCAAAATAATTTCCTATCTTCTCTGGTGGGGCCAGTTCATTTATGAATTGGCGTTGGACAACCCAGCTACCTCCAAGTGCGGGTCCCACAAATAGTGGGAAAATGAAGACAAGAATTGCAGGTGTACGAATGTCACCAATGGTCAGATTTGTGAGAACACCGAGTGTGAGGGCCACCATCCACAGAGAGAAGACAAGAACTAACCCTTTTTTCGGACCATGTTTGTCGACAAAGACTCCCACGGGATAGGTGAAGACCACAGCTGAACCAATACCGATAGCGAGTACTATGAGCACAGTGCTCCCCTCCCCGAATTCCAGTCCCACGATGACCATGACGGACATGAAGGCAATCACGGTATTTGCTGCGTCGACAAAAATCAACCAACCAATAAGGAAGAAGAGCATCTGTCTGTATTTCCAAATTTCCCTCCCAGTCTCCATGACATTGAGGGATACCTGACCCAGAAGCTCGTTAGGAGGTACAGGCTCAATCTCGTTGGGTCTTTCCTTGACGAAGATCATGGGGAGAGCAAAGAGCAGGAACATTGCAGCTGAGACTGGAAATATGTACGGGAGGTAGCCGAAGACAAATAGGTCTGGTTGACCTTTGGCCGGATCTGCTGCTTTAGCGAAGAAGTCCCCGAAAATGGGCTCCAGTGCGAACCCAAGTCCAATTCCTATGAATGATCCGAAGTATCCGAGCGCCACTCCGAATCCACTCACTTTTCCGATGTTTTCCTTGGTTGTGATGAATGGTAGCATACTGTCATAGACAACCAACCCCATTTGATAAAAGAGGTTTGAAAACAGGAATATTGCGAGGACTAGAAGGATGTTTGTCGTGAACGCAGATGCTATGAGTGAAGCCATAAACGTAATACAGAGCATCGTCAACCACATGAGCAATGACTTTCGTGATCTTTGCTGATCTGCAAATGCCCCGAGGAAGGGAGAGATCAGTGCCATGATGATGTTCCCTATAAGTAGGGTAGTAGAGATGGCATAGTTTCCCTGTCTGATTGCCTCACTCCCTACTCCGAGTTTTTCATAATACATAATGTAGATCAGTGGACCGAGACTCAAGGAGACAACAACCATCGAGAAGATGGTGTTTCCAAGATCGTAGAGCGCCCAGTTTAGGACATTCCAGTTAAGTGCCTTGATGCTAGGGAGTTCGATGTCATCCACCATGTCTGGTGCAGGGTAGGTTTCTTCCATAAACACATCATTATAGCGGTTTTTTTGTATCTTTCTTCCTTCAAGTAATAAAACTCAAGTCACGCTGGGGTTATTTCTGAGCAATATACTCTATGAATAAGCTCCCTCATTCATCTCTACGACTGTAAAATCTTCTCCTGACTCCAAGAAGGATAATAGGTAGGACCGCCATGGTGATTGAGGAAAAATCTAGTAGATTCTCTTCCGATGAACTTGGAGTGGCTTGTGATGTAGAGCTGATCGATGATGTAGAGGTAGTTGTTGACGTAGAGGTAGTTGTTGACGTAGAGGTAGTTGATAAGGCGGTGCTTTCCACCAGCTTACCGAAATAGACATCCATCTCACCGTCCCTTCCATCGCTCCAGACTATGTGGGGGACATCATCACTATCAAGCTTTAATGTAAGATAGTCTCCAGGACGTGTGAATTCAGAAGAGGTTGGTGTCTGCGATACAATGATCTCATCCCCAAAAGTCATGGATGTGGTATTCAGCACCCTGTATTTAACCGAATATGTGTCCACACTGCTCTGGTCATAGTAGGCCAAGTGCACATTGCCGACAGAATCAATCTCTATGTCTGGCATCCACTGCTTGTCTTCCGTGAACTTGTTCACCATTATCCTGCTACTCCACGTATCTCCATAATCGTCGGAGTATGTGAGCCATACATTGAAGTCGTAACTACCATAGGTCGTGTTGGCAGAAGTATCCTCCCACGCTAGCCATATCCTACCGGTGCTGTCCTGCTCCATTGCTGCAAGGGAGACAACTGCTGGTCGCCCACTACTACCTCTCGTGAACCAAGATCCGTTAGATGCACTGTTGATATCAACGGGGTCTTTCCATGTTTCACCGTTGTCCTCCGATCGGGTGAAGAATATCTCAGATTTTTCAGGGGTGTCCCCAAGATAGGTGACTGCTAGGTATAGATTGTCATTTGCCCGGTCAGGGAGAATATATGGTCCTACGAACGATCCATTCAGAATGAGCGTGGTGTCATTGAACGAACCTCCTCCATCCACCGACTTTGACAATCTGACTAGAACATTCGACACTATGTCATCATATACCAGATAGATAGTACCATCGGAGTCTATCGCAAAAGTCTCCTTGTCCGCGAACCCACTGGCATTAGTAGCGGATACTATATTCCAGCTACTCCCATAGGTATTAGAAGTTGCCATGGTCATTTGAGAGTACTCGTAACCTGCCTCGAGATAGAGGAAGTAAAGGGTGTTATTGAAGTAGTGCATCCACGGATCTGACTGAATACTCAGATCTGAGGTGTTGAAATACGGCATCTCCATCGGAGGGAAGAATGTTTCCCCATCATCATCCGAGAAGACATAGGATACTCTCTCACCACCTCCATCGAATGTGTAAGCATTCTTGAACCCAATGAAGACCTCCCCCTGATCTCCAAGCGTCATGGTAGGCTCGACCTGATGCAAGTAGTTCATCTCGTCTGTTGAGACAAGGACGTTGGTGAAGACCAGAATTGGATCAGGATTCTCTTCACCAATTGTCTGACCTGGGATAAGTGTCCCCATGAGAATAAGAATTCCTAAGAAGGTAGCGAACCGCATAAAGAAAAATGATATTCGGGCATAAATAAACTCATGACTTCCTTTTGTGGTTTTATGGGTTATACTTTTTTATCATTTTGATAGTCAGGAGATCCACCTCCTCACCTCGATCCTGTAGGACTCTGATGACATTTTCTTTCTCCTCCGTACTCATATTCTGACCGAACTTGATCTTCATCGTTACTTCCTCTGGTCTGACCGCCAACACTGCTACTCCCTGTAGGGCGTTTTTATATATCGGGTTATCTGCTGAAATCGTCGTGAACCTTCCTTCTGGCTGATATTTCCTCATCATGGCATCAAGGGCTGCTGCTTTCTCCTCAACCGATTCCACAATTTCTAATCTTCCTCTGATATGGAGGGATTTGAAGAACTGCGTTGCTGGACAGGCGTACTTTTCGCTTTTAAAGTACGAGGGGATGTAGGAATAGGGTATACTCACGCTGAATGTAGTCTTAGGGTTCGACTTAGCAAGCTCGAACTTCTCCCCGCTCTTTGCACCATGGACATATATCGACCCTTTGAAAGAGACGAAGTTGAGGGGTACGATCCGTGGATAACCCCTCTTGTCTACAATCCCGAGATGTCCATCCAGTGCCATTGAAGTTATCTCATTATATTCCTCCACACTGTCACTAATGAATTCTGATCTTCTCATAATTTCACTATGCGTACAATTCTAATGAGGGTTACCATCCCCTAAGCAACTTGACCTACCTGATATCTTGTTGATAACTTGTAAGGTCTCAATAGATTGATAGAAAAAGAAAGCTAGTACGCTATAAAGAATTTAGATCTCCTATAACGTTTATTCAAGTATAGAACCATGACCAAAGTAAAAAGCAAAAGCACAGGTCTGAATATTCTGAATGGGTCTGGGTTGTTTACATATGGTTGGTTAAGGAAACCAAAGGGGTAGATCGTCATTCCAAAAAGTGATGAAATGAAAAGGAGGATTGGGCTGATCCACATGATGATATTCCTCTTCCGTACTATATCCAAAAGAAGTACGTGAATAAATAAGAATACAACATAAGTCAAGGCAATGTAGAGAAACGCTGGGAGATAGATAGTAGGGATATATTCAAAACCAGCAAAATCACCTCTCTTTCCAATAATAATTGGTGAATTCAAATATGTCATAAATGCGAGGTGAACAGACATGTAGACAATCATCCTTGCTTTGTATTGCTCTAATGCATTAATCGGATAGACTGAGTACATCATTACCCTAGAAGTCTTTGATGTCCTACCCGATGTCAGTGCTACAAGGAAAATTGAAAATAATAAGATAGAGTTAGGGTTAATCACAGATTGGATGACTGAATAAATATGGAAATCCCATGAATAGAAGTATACTTTTTCAATATTTTTTGTTAGCAATTCTGGATGTCCAGTATCCCACAATAAGGGAATACTGAGGATTACCAATAAAACAAATGGTCGTATTTTTAGACTTTGAACTTCGTCCTTGATATAATCGGGGATATTTCTGGTTCTCCAAAATTGCTCAATAAGGATTGCTCCCATCAGTAGGGATACCGAGATACCCAAATATATGAAAAATGCATAACTAATGCCCTCACTATATACCTTAAAATAACCACTTGATACTTCATTTGACCATATTTGTATAGCTACTGTACTAGAAGTATTCATCTTGATTGATATAGTAGCATCTTGAATGACAACTTTACTTATATTCACAAACCCATCTACTTGGATGTAATCACTGATCCTCATAGAAACATTCCCTGTAAAATCAGTAATATCGATGTTAATGGTCTCACCAATCCTGCTACGAACAAGTATTAGCTGATTATAGTTCTCTTCTGTAAATTCAATTGAGTCATCATAGAAGGTCTCATTCTGAACAAATCCTGTTGAAAGGATCATTAAAGAAATGGCGAAAATCATAGAAATTTTGGATATATTGTTCATATTCATTAGTAAACCTCCGATTGAATGTACCTCCTAAAGCTGAAGGTGTATATTGGTAGCGATAGTAACAAAGGGAATATTGCATCAAAATATCCCTGCATTCCATCTAAAAATTCACTGAAAATTGTTAACGCAAGTGTTGGAATGTGTATTACTGATCTAAGAAGTGCTTCTGATAGGTATCCGACTGCAAACACCACCATTTCCAATTTTCTAGAGAAGAATAAGATAACTGAAAATATCGATAAATGAAATATTACCGCTCCAATCAAGACAGCGATGACCGAAATAATACCTGTCCAATCCCGGATAGAATAAGGATATGCAAGGAAGAGGTGAAAGAAGATGATGTAATAGTAAACAAATACCTGGGATAATATTAGACATATATTCTTCAAAGCAAATACAATTCGATAGAGAAATGTGTACTCTTTACCCTGATAGGTGATCCATTGTTCTCTCACGGAGTCTACATCTCTCGAAAGATAGATTGTTCCGAGGAAAATAAGTAGTGACCAGTAGATTCCGCTGAAAATAAATCCCCTAAATACTATATCAGACAACATCATCTGGTACACTTCCTCATACTCAATGAAATTCGGGATCCTATAGCTAAAAATAACGATTGAAAAGATCACTGGGACTCCGGTTTCGAGAAGGTCTAAATTTCCCCTTTTCCCATAAAAAATGAATTTTGATTGTCCTCTACCACGAAACCACCACCACAGTATTGATACAGTTAGTATTATTGATGCAATAGCCAAATAGGGAAAACTTATTTTCAGTAGAACAAGATTTTCAACCTCGACCTCAAATGACAGGGAAAAAGTCATAGCTCTAATTCCAGTAGTGTTGTAATTTGGAATAGCATTGATAAATAGTATTCCACCATTGGCGATACTCAACTTAAATGAATATGGTCTTACCTCCCCATTACGGGTCAGATTCCTTGAAAGTAAAGATATCGTCTTGTTATCCACTGATCTTATTGTCAGTACCAAAATGTATGTGGCGTTTGTAGTGACTATACCCTTAATCAAGCTACCTCGGTAAACTGGAATAGTATCTTGAACAGTGTAGTCCAGGGAACTCTTTTCATTTGTATAATCAAGTAGATCTCTGTTATTCCCTACAATCAGGGTTGCGGCCAACAGAACAAGAATGAATCCTGTAGATACCCTTGCCAAGACGTTCACCTATTCCTCACCTCCTACTATCTCGACAAAAATCTGTTCTAGAAGACTTCTTCTTGGAGTTAGGGTATATTTATTCAGCTTTGATATTTGACCCTTATCCCTCAATCTGAACTCAATGAGTGTACCTTTCTGTTTTATTCTCTCTACTCCCACATTCTTTAACTCGTCAAGGATTTTCTCTTCATCTTCTTCCTCTACTTTGATAGAATAGTCTCTTATAAACCAAGTATTCACTAGCTCCTTCATCGTATAGTGCCCTTTTATTTTTCCTTCATGTAGGAATACAACCTCGTCACATATTCTCTCTAAATCATGGAGGATATGACTTAGGATCAGTATGTGCATGTCTTTGGTGAAGGCGAGTTCCTGTAAATATTCGAGGATATCACTTCGGGCTTTGACGTCCAAATTAGCCGTAGGTTCATCCAAAAGTACGTATTTTGGATAACCAATTATCGCTACAGCAATAGCATATTTTTGCTTCATTCCAGCAGAGAGAGTTTTGAAAAATGAATCCTTTCTACTAAAGAGATCGAATCTCTTCAATAGTTGCTCTGCTTCTTTTCCTGCAATGTCTTCAGATAAACCCCTTAATTTTGCAACAAATTCTAGATGACTTCCTATAGTACTCCAGTCTGGAAAATCTGGTCTCTCGAACATCACCCCTACTCTCTTTAACACCTCGTTTCTTTCGGAGATGACATCCATTGAATCGACAGTTATTTTGCCTTCAATTGGTCTTCTTAAGGCAAGGATTAGGTTAACGAGTGTAGATTTCCCCGCTCCATTTTGACCGATTAAACCAGTTATTTTTCCTTTAAATCTCACTGAAAAACTCTCGAATATTTGATGAGACCCATATGAAAAGTTAATGTTTGAGACTTCTATCATGTATTATTTTTCCAACTAATTCACAAGTAATAAACGTTATCTTTATTTATTCAAAAAAAAATCTAATCAATGGCGAGAAAAAGTCATATCATGAAAAGTTTCGGTATAATTTTACTGATCAACATTGTGATTGTTACCCTAAGCACTACTTCTGCGCTAGGATGGGTAACTGTGAAGAACGGAACATTCGTTGGAATGTTTGAGGGAAAAAATAATCGTGAACGAACTGCAGATTCAGTCCTTTTGGACGAACCCGTTTCTGGTTCAACTGTTGAAGTGTATGCAATGGGAAAGAATGATGGTTGGAGATCTGGTGAAGCAAGTGTCAATTATGTTTTCGATACTGCGGTTCCTGGTAACGAATATGAGTACTCGGGTAAATCTGATGAGATATACCAATCCTATGTCACTTATAATTTGAAAGCTACATTATCTGGCTCTAATAAGTACATTAAGGTGACTGTCCGTTTGTATTACAATGATGCTTTAGGATTGCAAGTACTTGCAGAATCCTCAAGGACTCATACCAAAACCATCGATTCTAGAACATCGTATATTGTATATTCTGGACCAGGTGAATTAAACTCGAATAGGGGTCTCTACGTTGAGGTTACAATTCGAGTATATGCCCGATCTGTGTGGGGTCAAGCCACATCTATAGTCGATATGTCTGGAGTTGAATCTTTGACACTTACTGGGTGGGGTATCCAAAGGTACTACTCTCCAAGTATAAATTAAGTAATCATCTTTCTAAATGTCATTATAAGATAAAATCTAAGCGTGGACTATTTGAATTCAACCACTCCACATAGCAACTGTGCATTTCTTTTTCGGTTCAATGGTTCTATTAAAGAATGAGTTGGAATGACATAGCTTCGTATGGAACCACCTATTGCGAGAAAGGATCGAAAGGAGATATCGATCCACGGTAAGACACTGATTGATGACTACCACTATATGAGGAATAAGGACTCTGAGGAGGTTCTGAATTATCTCAAAGCGGAGAATGCATATTCTGAGGAGCAGTTGTCTCACACGAAAGACCTTCAGGAGACCCTCTTCCAAGAGATGAAATCGAGGATTAACGAGACCGATCAGACCCATCCCTACAGATGGGGAGACTTCTACTACTACACGAGAACAGAAGAGGGGAAAAACTACCCCATCTACTGCAGGAAGAAGGCTTTGGATGCGGATGAGGAGGTCTTTCTCGATGTGAATAAGCTCGCAGAGGGAAAGGACTTTTGCAGGGTCGGGGACTTTGACTTCAATCGTGATCATAACCTCTTAATGTACTCAGTGGACTTCTCTGGATACGAGACCTACGACATCGTGTTTAAGGATCTGAGCACAGGAGAGATCCTTGAGGAGAAGATCTCTGGTGTAGGTGGAGACTTTGTCGTGGTCGGTGATTACCTCTACTACAACGAGCTCGATGAGATCCATAGAGCACACACTGTCAGAAGACATAAACTAGGAGACAAGGACTCAAATGATGATGAATTGTTCAGAGAGGACGACAACCGGTTCTTCATTTACCAGTATCCAAGTAGGGACAAGAAATTCCTCTTGGTCTTTGCCAATGGTCCTGATACCACAACTGCATACTACATTGACCTAGAGAACGGTGGACCCATAACTCCATTCCAAGAGAGGAAGGAAGGTGAGGAGTTCATCATCGATCATCACAAAGGATACTTTTACTTCACGACCAACCGAGATGCCAAGAATTACAAACTCTGCAAGACTCCGGTTTCAGATACCTCAGAGGAGAACTGGTCGGTACTTCTTGATCATGATCTGAATCGTAAGGTCGAGACTCCAAGTTGCTTCAAGGATTATATGGTTGTCTTCGTCAGAAAAGGTGGGTTCCGGTCAATTCTGTACATGAATTATTCCGATGCGAGTTTTGAGGAAGTTGATCTTCCCGAAAAGATTTATGGTATTTTCCCTTCCGAGGCGAACAGGCTGTATGATGCTCAAACTTACAGGTTCCACTACTCCTCACTGATCACACCGATGTCCGAGATGGAGGTGAATTTCTCAACTGGAGCAGTTAAGACTTTGAAAATAGATGTAGTTCACAACTTCAACAGGGATGACTATGCTTCAGAACGCCTTTATGCAGAGGCGGAGGACGGGACTAAGATTCCTATCTCTATGGCTTACAAGAAAGAGGTCAAATTAGATGGGTCTGCGCCATTGCTCCTCTATGGGTATGGGTCCTATGGCGCCAGTATAGACCCGTACTTCGACGCCAAGAGACTGAGCCTTCTCGACCGTGGTATCATCTACTGCATAGCACATATACGCGGTGGAGGAGAGCTTGGAAGACTTTGGTATGAGAATGGCAAACTTGCGAAGAAGATGAACACCTTCAAGGACTTCATCGCTAGTGCAGAGTACCTTATCGAGAATAAATACACAAGTAAGGACAGGATTGCTATCTGGGGTGGTAGTGCTGGTGGTCTTCTAATTGGTGCCACAATCAATCTAAGACCTGATCTCTTCAAGGCGGCAATTGCTCAGGTTCCATTTGTTGATGTGATCAACACCATGATGGATGACTCCATACCTCTTACGACATTCGAGTACAAGGAATGGGGTAATCCCAATATCAAGGAAGAGTTCGAGTGGATGTATGAATACTCACCCTACGACAATGTTAGTGACAAGGAGTACCCCAATCTCCTCATCACAGGAGGGTTGAATGATCCCCGTGTTCACGTCTGGGAACCCGCTAAATGGGCAGCCAAACTCCGTGATCATTGGAAGGGTTCGAACAAGCTTCTGGTTAAGATCAATATGGGTGCTGGACACTCTGGTGCATCAGGAAGATACGACTATATGAAGGAGACTGCATTCTATTATGCCTTCATCATCGACAACATCATGTCGTAGCAGGAATTAGCAGTGTATTGAATCTATTTAACGAAATAATTATTCTCTAAGATTTAGCTGATCAGCTTCTCCTTCAGCCTTCTGTCTAGCTCATCCATGAATTCTTGAGTCGTTAACCATGTACTCCTGTCAGGGTTAAGGGTTCCGTGAATCGATCGAGCAAGATCCTTGGTCATCTTTCCGTCCTCGATTGCCTCGACACATACCTTCTCAAGGGTCTCAGCGAAGTTGACTAGTTTGTCGTTACCGTCAAGCTTACCCCTGTGCTTCAGACCTATTGTCCATGCAAAGATTGATGCAACGGGGTTTGTGGAGGTCTCCTTACCCTGTTGGTGCTGCCTATAGTGTCTAGTAACTGTTCCGTGAGCTGCCTCTGCTTCCAGTGTCTTTCCGTCAGGGCAGACGAGCTGCGATGTCATCATCCCGAGTGAGCCAAAACCCTGTGCAACGGTGTCGGACTGGACATCACCGTCGTAGTTCTTTAGTGCCCACACAAATCCTCCATCCCACTTCAGCACCTGCGCAACCATGTCGTCGATGAGCCTGTGCTCATAGGTCAGTCCCTTCTTCTCGAATTCCTCCTTGAACTCGTTGTCAAAGACCTCTTGGAAGAGATCCCTGAACCTGCCATCGTAGGCCTTGAGGATGGTGTTCTTGGTCGAGAGGTACAGTGGATAGTTGTTGTCAAGAGCTACCCTCATTGAGGCCCTTGCAAAGTCCCTTATGGAGTCATCCTGATTGTACATAGTCATGGCAACTCCACCGTGCTCTGGGAACTGGTGAACTTCCCACTCCTTCTTCTCCCCATCTGCACCCTCGAAGACCATCTTGAGGACACCTGCTCCTCCGATCTTCACGTCGGTAGCCTTGTACTGGTCACCAAAGGCGTGCCTTCCGACAATTATTGGCTTGGTCCAAGCGGGAACCAATCTGGGGATGTTCTTGCAGACAATAGGTGCCCTGAAAATCGTACCACCGAGAATATTCCTGATCGTACCATTAGGTGACTTCCACATCTTCTTGAGGTTGAACTCCTCAACTCGTGCCTCATCAGGTGTGATGGTTGCACATTTGATTCCCACGTTGTACTTCTTGATAGCGTTAGCAGCATCGATTGTAACCTGATCGTCAGTCTCGTCCCTGTGCTGAACAGAGAGGTCATAGTACTTAAGGTCAATATCTAGATAGGGAAGGATAAGTTTGTCCTTAATCCACTGCCAGATGATTCTGGTCATCTCATCTCCATCGAGTTCCACAACTGGGTTCTCAACTTTTATTTTCTCAAATGCCATTAGTCAGAGAATCTACCCCTTCATTATAATAGATTCTCATCAATTACACACCTACTTTTCCAGAATAAAGGTGTATAAAAATGAAAGAATACATCTCATATTAAGTATATTTTCACAATTATCTACCAAATTTTTTAAGCATATGCATATACTACCACTCATGAAACTTAAAGAGATTGACAAGGGGGGTGTTGTAAACCTAGAACTTCGCGAGAGTTGGAGAAGAACATTCAACTTTGTCATGATTTGGATGATCTTCCTCGGAACCCCGATAATAGGTATGGCTTTTGCAATATTAGGACCATCTAATCCCATGATTCTGGTTGTTATCATATTTATTGCTGCATTCTTCACATTCATCACCCGGGCTTTCGCCGAGTCTGGAATTGCTATAATTGACAATACTGCAGGCACTATTACTATCAGGCGACAGGGTATTTTTGGTAGTAAGGTGACAATCCCCATAAATCCTGATGATAAAATCATCCTCAAACGAAGTTTCAGAATCTTAGATTCAACATCATCTAATAACACTTCTACCAGAAGACGATTGGCTTACCTTCGTTCTCTGAGAGCTGAGAAGGAAGCAATTCTCTATCATACACTGAGCTATGACGGATACCAAGCCTTAGTTCCTCGTGACGATCTCACCCCCGATGATATAGAGAGGATCAGGCAGATAGATGAAGAACTCGTCTACAGGGAAGGAGGATTGGGTGTTAGCTACTCGGAAGAGTGGGAAATTGCGTACCTACCCGCAAACACAATTGAGCCCATACGAATGCTCAGTATCAAGAAAGAGTTTGATAATAATATGAACGAATTCGTTGAGAGAGTAGCAGAGATTGCGCAAATCAAGATGATAGATCACAGTGGAATCTATCCAGAGATTATTCCGGTTGGACAGACTGACGCTGACCTAGCTAGTAAGGTAAGGGCTGCTAATGTCCAACCTCTAAAGGTAGAGGATATGAATCTGAGAGAGAATCTCTTCAAATCCCGTGAGACTGAGAACGGAATTGAACTTGAGGGAGTCAGTGACAAACTGAAAGGTAGCGACTTTCTGCGTGGAATAATTGGGGCTATACTCCTATTGATTATTACAAGGGTTGTGATCGAGATGCTGAGATGGTTATTCCTCAGCACTCCAAAAAATAGTGGTGAGTGGACGAAATACCTCATTATCCTGCTCTTGTGGTTGGTCATTGGGTTTCCAATCGCTTACTTTGGGTTCAGATTACTCGACGGCATAATTCAGAAGGATATCATTATCATAGACAATGCAAACAACAAGGTCACCTATAAGAGGAATAAACTGATTTCGAGAAAAGGTATAACCATGGATCTCGAAAAGGTTGAGAGAATCCTTGTTGTTAGAAAGGGAGACACCTACACGGTTGAGCTTGTCAGTGATGAAATGAGGATGCCCTTTGGATTCGGATACAGTCTTGACGACGCCAAGAAGTTCAGAGACGTGATCGTGAGTAATCTACAGTAATCATAAGATTATAATATTTAGTATCTCGAGTATTTGGAAAACCATGAGGACTGTGTTCATCACCATCCCAAAGTTCCAGAACATCCGAAAATCTGGAATAAATGGTATTCGTGGGTCTTGGTTAATTCTATTCAGTAGAAGGAGGAGAAGAAGAGATGTGGTCGACATACCGAGGTAGAGTATAAGCCATTGTTGAACCCTTGGACCGAACGAGTAGAAGAGTACATTGAGTATGAGAATGAGAATGGCGAGAGAAATAACGAGGTACTTCTTCTGAGTTCTCGCTGATCTCATCGCAGTCATCCTATTTGTGAGTGAAATCAAACCGCTTGATCGTTTTTGATTCAGTCGCCAGGAGAAGACCGCCATCTTCGGGTCTAACCCCTGCATCATACAGACTTTCCTTAGGACATCTCTCGTCTTGGCATTCTTGTAGGTAACGTATGTCTCAACAGCTTGAGCCAGAGTGAGTTCGGGAGAGTCACCAGTCACCAATTCCTTTATCTCCGCATCTCTTGACTTCTCGTCTTTGGATTTTTCAATATCTTGTGCCAGAACCTCGTAGCGGTCCTTAGATACTCTATTTATCCTATTTGACTTTGTAACAATTTCCTCCCCAAAACCCATTTCCTCCGAGAGATCGGACAGAAACACTATGGGGTTCATAATTTTCTTTGACGATGAAATCACCTGTCTTAGGCTCTTCCTCGGTTCTTGAGTATCTGCAAAATAGGTGGAGAGTGACTTCACGCTCTTTATCTCGTTCGATGATATTCTCTGGATTACCCTAACGCTACCGTCTTGGGTGAGTGAGACATAGAAGTCATCATTGTCGTCATAGTAGTAACTGTCAATGAGGTAGCTTATCTGTGAGAAATCATGAAGTGACTTGTGGGATTTCTTCTTGAGGTTGATACTGGTGACAGTTCCGTCTTGGGAGGATACGACGACCTCTTCTTCATTGAGAATAGAGAGCTTACATGTGTGCATTGGGGGATCAAGTTGATAGTCACCAACGTTAAACTCGATACCCAGTTTCCAGACAGATACAAGACCAGATTTTGTGAGGTAGGCCAACCTTTGGTATTCGTAAGATACTGTTCCAGCGATGACCTCTTCGTCGATTGGTATTGAGCTCTCGATGTCGAACCCAATGAGATTAACTTTGTACACTCCATTGTGCATAAACAAGTAGATGAGGTTGTTATTCCCGTCTACGAAAAGATCCCTGACGGGAGCGACAATTAACACGCGATCTCCAAATGGAGTTTCCTCAAAATTCTGAATCTCGTGGACAATCTCCCTGTACCTGAGGTTGTAAAGAATCAATTTTCCAGTGTCTGTGCCAATCACGAGAAGTGGCTCTGACGGATGTAGCCGGATTGCAGTAAAGAACTCATCGCCCCTCGGTTCGACTATCCACTCCTCGGTTTTCACATCTAGCAAAATTTCGAACATCTTAATAAGACCTTAGAGAAAAAATTTTGGAATTGCCGCGGGAGAAAGGATAATAATTGCAAATCTAATTTCAACTGTGGACATCTTCAATTCCAGACGATCACAGATTTTTGCCAAGAACGGTGTTGTGGCATCCTCACAACCACTGGCATCTATGGCAGGAATAGAGATTTTGAAACAGGGAGGAAATGCAGCAGATGCTGCTGTTGCAACAGCTGCAGCTCTGAACGTCACTGAACCCACCTCCACAGGTATTGGGGGAGATTGTTTTGCACTCTTCTACGACGGTAAAGAAGTCAAGGGCCTCAACGGTAGTGGACGATCTCCCAAAGGTTTGAGCTTGGACTACCTTGACGAGAAGGGTATTAGCTCTCTTGAACCTTTCAGTGTTCACACTGTGACTGTTCCAGGAGCGGCCGCAGGATGGGTAGACACTGTTGAGAAATTTGGTACGATGGAAATTAAAGACGTACTGGCTCCGGCTATTCGACTGGCAGAAGATGGGTTCCCCGTTGCACCGCTCACAAGCAGAGCTTGGAGAAGAGGTGCGGAGAGGCAGCTCAAAAGGTGGCCCCATGCGGATGAGATGCTGATTGACGGACGGGGCCCCAATGCTGGAGAGATAATGAGAAACCCTACCCTTGCCAAGACGTTTAGGGAGGTTGCAGAGAACGGTAAAGATGGTTTCTACAAAGGACGCATAGCAGAGAAGATTGTGGAGATACTTGGGAAATACGGGGGTACAATGACTATGGAGGATCTTGAGGCTCATAGTTCGACCTTAGAAGCCCCTATCTCAACTAACTATAGAGGTATCGATGTATTCGAGATTGCGCCCAATGGACAAGGAATAACAGCACTTATTGGCCTGAACATCCTCGAAGGTTTCGACGTTGAGGACATGGTACACTCGTCACCAGAGCACCTACATACTCTGATTGAAACGATGAGACTGTCCTTTGCTGATACACGGTGGTACGTAGCTGATCCAGCTGTGGTTGATGTCCCCATCGAGGGTCTTCTCAACAAGGAATACGCCAAGAAACGAAGGGAGCTTCTTGACCCTGATAGGGCTACTGTAGATGTCCATAGGGGAAGTCCCTTCACAAGCTCTGACACAGTATACTTCAGCGTAGCAGACGCCGATGGGAATGCATGTAGCTTCATAAACTCAAATTATATGGGATTTGGAACAGGAATAATCCCTGAGGGGTGTGGGTTTACTCTCCAGAATAGGGGACATAATTTCTCACTTGAAAGGGGTCATCCTAACATGTTGGAACCCAACAAAAGACCATACCATACCATAATTCCAGGTATGGCTACAAGAGACGGAGAACTCTACTCGAGTTTTGGAGTCATGGGTGGTTTCATGCAGCCCCAAGGCCACATGCAGGTCATCTCTAATATGGTTGACTTCAGAATGAATCCTCAGCAAGCCCTAGATGCCCCTCGGTTCTGCATAGGTAACGGGATGTCGAATGGAAGGGTCAATCTCGAGGAGGGAATATCTGTCAAGACAATGTCTAAGCTATCGCAGATGGGTCATAACGTAATCCCAACCGCTGGCTTTGCCCGGACAATATTCGGAAGGGGCCAGATAATTAACCGAGTTGGTGATGTCTGGGAAGCTGGATCGGATCCTAGAGCTGATGGACAAGCGATTGGTTACTAAATTTCATTTTTAATCAGATTGAAGGTAGTGTACTCAAGATATATATTGGGAGACGAATAACTATGTTATCAAACCGACAGAATTTAAGCCCAGAGGATACCAAGTAGAGATCCTAGATCGAACCCTAACCAACACTCTTCGCGGTCTAAACACCATAATCGAGCTGGACTGTGGTTCGGGAAAACGCTACCTCCAGTATGAGCTAATCGCCAAGAAGTTCAGGGAGAAGAATATCCTCCTGCTCCTTCAGGCCTCAACCTCTTTGTACGAGACCTACCGGTACTTTAGGGATGTATACGGATTGAGATCTGTGGAGATGATCGACTCCCGACTTCCATCCAAGAACCGAGCGTTCAAGCTCAGGAATGCAAAGGTCGTACTTTCTCTCCCTCAGACTTTAATGAATACACTTAAGGTAGACCCTGGTGCGATTGACCACTTCGATATTGTGCTTATCAATGAGGTGGATCAGCTTATTCGTAGGAGATCCACCTCCTCATCATTGAAACAGCCATATGGCAAGCTCCTTGAATTTTTCAGGGATAAGAGGATAATCGGGATGAGCGGAACACTGAGGGACGAGCACTATGTAGAAGACAACCAGCAGCTCATCATAAGGGACGAGCTAAATACACTCGTAGACTATTTTAAAGGGGCGCAGCTCATAACTATGGACGAGCTCATGACCACAGATATCTCCGAGTATATCGCTGTCACCTCAATTATCCCCACCGCGGTCGAAGACGAGAATATGGCAAACCTGACAATGGAGCTACAAGCTCACATTGAGGAAGCAAGGGAGGAGATACTTCAGAGCCTTGAGGAGGAGGACCCTGTACTTGCCAAGGAGATCAGGGATAGACCGAGTAAGATCTTCAACACCTATCTTCCCGTAGAGGAATCGCTCCTCCAGAAATTCAATAAGGGATACCTCGTGAGGAAGTACCTCTGGGGGCTCCCCGGCGAGGACAGCAAGAAGCACTTATACTCTTATGGTCTTGATCCACAGTGGGTGAGGGATACAATCAGGGATGTCCCAGGGAAGTTCCACAAGACCTTTGACCTTGTGAAGCATGCACAGAAATCTGTGGTTCTATGTTCATACCTCTCTACCTGCGACCTTCTAGAGAGCAGGTTGCATCAGATGGGGATCGGCACTATCAAGATCACAGGTCGAATACCCCACAAAAAGAGGGACGAGATACTGCAGGAGTTCAGACAGGCAGACAAGCAGATGGTGGCGATAATATCCAATGTGGGTGAGAGAGATCTTGACATCCCTGAAGCGGAACTCCTCATTGTTTTCGACCTCGTGAGGACTACGAAGACCGTCTACCAGAAGCTCAAGAGAACGCGTGGTGGTGAGTGCAGGATCCTATTCTACAACGGAACGGATGAAGTTAAGAAAGTTTCAAGTGTGACCAAGAGTATCCGTGAGAAATACCCATGGAGTACTGAACTCGTAACTGAGTGACGACTGAACCGAGAATTGATGATCATCTATAAGTAGCTCAAGAACAAGTCTGACCTAGGATGATCAGAACACTGTCGTTTGATGAGAACAATGTTCCTGTCAAACTAGATGAATCCATACCTTCGGACATCAACGAGACAGTGAAAACTAAACAGAGGTGGATATCCCTTAGGGCTCATGACGATGTGAGACGTATTCTCCCATCTATCGTGATGAGAACACAGAGCTTCGTCGACGATCTCCTGGAAGAGCAACGTCCGAGAATACAAGAGTACTCCACTCTTGAGGAGAATGACGAGACCTACAAGGTGATCATCGTCAAGCTTCCAACTATAAAGATACTGGAGACAGACGATTTCCAACTGCAGGTCTCCTTTATGATTGTGGGAAAGACTCTGATCAGCATCACCAATAGGGATCATCATCTTTTCCATCAGATCATGTCCAAGCTAATTCTCCGTAAGAAATCAATGGAGATCAATCAGGTCATCGGGTTCATTCTGGAGGAACTGGCCGACAACTCAATAATGGTCAGTTCCGAGATTGAGGATGAGATAGAGAGGATGGAACAGAATGAGCTCAAGGGGAGGATTAGGGCAAAGGGGTTCCTATCGCGAGTCACAGATCTGAAGGGTAGACTTTTCGAGGGTATAAAGGACTCCAGAGCAGACTTAGAGGTTGCTCGCGAGATCATTGGTGATCCTGATATGACTGATGTGATATTTGAGCATGTTGAGGACAGGGTTCTCTACCTAATTGATCAGCTTGAGAGCCAACGGAGCTCGATAAATGATCTCGTCAACATCCACATCTCTATGGCATCTCACATTATGAACCAGAGGTTGTACAACCTGACAATTATCGGTTCGCTTATGGTGATCCCAACGATTATCAGCGGATTATTTGGGATGAATGTTGAACTCCCACCTCTGACATTTAACCAGATCCTTCTCTTTATCTTAGTGAATATGGTTATCTCATACCTATTGATCCGTGTGATATTTCGTATAGATCGTGTAGAATAGTGATGGTAGAGAGCGTCTATAAGAAAATTACTTAGCGTAAACTATCTGGTATCTGCTGATAGGTCTAATACCCTTCTCAAATTTTACCAGTACCTTTCTTGAGCTTCTCTTCCCGAAGCGCTTGTAGATATTACCCACAACTACAGCTCCGTTGTCAGGATAGGTGAAGGTGATAGTCTTCCCGATAACAGCCTCGCTGTCGAACTCAGGATTGAGTTGGACAATGAGCTGGCTGTTGTTTATATCTCTTCTACTCCTTCTGTGAGAGGAGACAAAACCCAAAGCAGTGCCTTTCTCAATAACGGATCTTGGCTTGGACTCATTTGAGACTCCACTCTTCCCTCGAACCTTGAAAGTTCTGACTGACCTCTTGATATCCTCGGGAGCGTAGTACTCAATTACCTTCCTTTTCTTCTTCTCAAAGACCTTAACTTCTTTCGTTTCCTTCTGCTTCTTGACCGGCTTTTCGCTTTTTGCCTTCTTTCCGGTCTTGATTGCCTTCACGGGTTGTGGTGGTGAGGGGATCTCACGAGTGATCTGGTCTGCCATAGACCTGATCTTCTTCCTCTCCGCCTTCTTCTTCTTCTCCTCTTCACTGAGTTCTTTGGCCTTAACTACCCAAGTTGATCTATTCTCAAGGTCTGACTCGTCAATAATCTCAACCTCCTTCTCGACCTTCTTGACCTGAGCTACTTTCTTCTTTCGAGAGTAGGTTGGTTCATCGTAGTCGTCGGGAATAGTCCTCTTTGGAGTGGTCTTCTTCTTTGCCTTCTTCTTTGGTTTCTCAGCTACTTTTACAGGTTCCTCTACAGGGGTTTCCTCGACCGGTTCTTCGATTGTTTCCTCAGCAGGTTCCTCAATTGGCTCTTCAATTGACTCTTCGACAGGTTCTTCAGCAGGGGTCTCTTTGACCTCCTCCTTCGGTTCCTCTGCTGGAGGTTTGACCTCCTCTACAGGTTCTG
>WAMJ01000081.1 GCA_015522385.1 Candidatus Heimdallarchaeota archaeon | reverse complement strand
ATGTACAGGTAGCCGTCCCCAACTGCGATGTCCCCCACGATCTCCTTCTCGCTTCCACCGTACAGTAGACTCCAGACCACCGTACCGTTCAGGTCGTACTTCATCACAAAGGCGTCACCCTTCCCCCCGTACGTGGTGTTCTGGGAGTTCCTCGTCGGGAAGTCCTCTGAGTATGTCGTCCCCGCGATGTACAGGAAACCGTCGGATCCAAGCTCTGCAGTCACTCCGGTCTCCTCTCCGCTTCCACCCAGCTCCACAGTGGTGAAGATCGAATCTATATCAGGCTCCTCCTGGACGGGGCAGTCCTCGTGGAGAACAGCGGTGGTAGGTACGGTTACGCTCGCGAACAGTAGGATCAGTATAATGTGGACTGATCTTATCATCAGGTAGTCTATAGACCTGTGTGCTATAAATATGTGCCTACCCTTGGATGTACTCCTCGAAATCGTCTATATGCTCCGCAATCGGGCACACACAGGTCTCTCCACACCCGTTGTCCAGATGCCTGATCATGTCCCTAAGGTCGAGCTTGAGCGGGATGAGGAGCCTCTCGACCGGGAGCTCCTTCCCCAGTCCGATGAGTTCACTCGGTATGTTCAGTATTGGGATCTGTCTACTGATGATTGCACTGTTGAACCCGTCGACGAAGCGGTGCACCTCTCTCATCAGCTGGTGGTACCAGTCGTCCTTGACCGGGAGGTAGGCTCTCCCTTCCCACTCCTGCTCGATCCGCTCGATCTTCCGTAGAAGCTTCTCAGCCTGCTTTCTCTTCTTCACCTGTCAGGCCCCGCGCTCATGGTATATATATGTATCGGGGTCAATCGACACTCTGGAGAGGACTACGTCGACTGGGAAGACAGTCTTGTGGAACCTAGCGCGAAATAGTTTTACGTACATTCTCACGGGATGTCATCAGGGTGATTTCCAACAACCCACTAACCTATAGGAAGTATAATTCAGATTCTTGCAATATACGGATTCAAACGGTAAAATACAAGCGTTCGTACTATTGCACAATCTCTGGAAGGTGATTTTCTCCACCCCCTGATTGTTTTCACACAGGTTGGGCTGAGGGATAATCTATAGCACTGATTTTATCAGGGGTATCATACCTCTGGATGGAATTCATATATTCTGAATCTATCTTGAATTTGGGCGCCACAAGCTTATATACGTTAACTTAAAAGTATAGTATTCTAGACGAGGTCGAGGAATTTCAGGTACGAGTAGATCCCCCCGGCCTTCCTATATTTCCTCCGCAGTATGGAGATATTGTTGCGCTCAGTGGAGCTCATCTTCAACTTCCCCAGTCTCTTCAGCAGTGCGTACGCCTGCTTCTCGGTGAGGATACCGTCGGAGTCTGCCACCAGCACGGAAGCAAGGTAGTGCAGATCCAGATCCGAGACCTCCTCCACCAGATCGGAGAAATCAGGATAGTGCGTCCCGTCGATCTCACGTCGTCGGAGGTCAATGAGTCTCCCGCCTGGGAGCTCGAATTGGTGGATGATATTGTCCCGGAGGAACTCGAGGACACGGGTCAGGCTGTGCTTCTCCACAGGTCACCTGTGTATCTACTGGTTAAAACCCCGTCCAATGGAATCAGTAGAAGTGCACAGGCGGAACCCAGGGGGTACGCATGCGGGACGGGTACCCGTGTGAAGCAGTTCGTTAACGCGGGAGGAGCTCGATGTACTGGTTGTACTCCATGCTCAGGTGGACGGCTATCACCCACTCGGGCGTGTCACCATTGAGGTCGAGATGACCGTCCTTCAGGTAGGGCTCGTGCGCCTTCTTCAGGCAGGAGTAGCAGTAGATCAGCGTCTCCGGGCTGGGACCGTAGAGCTTGCGCGTCCTCCTCTCGCAGTTGGAGCAGTAAACTGAGGAGTCGAAGCTCATCCTCATCACCCGTAGGAAGAATTTGCGCGAACGCCAGCCCTTTTCTATGGCGCAGACGATCATCTCCGCAGCATAGCCCGGATACTGCACCCGGTGCTCCAGCTGTTTACTAATAGTCTCGGTATTCATCGGTGGGATCAGCACGAGGGTGGTCGGTCTGAACCAGTCTCCCGTGATCGAGATCCTATCGGGTTCGACCGGTGAGGTCAACTCCGGTGCCTTGTCCTCGATGGTGACGACCCAGTATGTCGTGAGGTTGTAGAGTACAAAGTTCATGTCAGTATTTATTATAGACGTTTTATATTTATGTCTATTTATTTAATTGATGTTCCAGTAGTGCGATAATTAGAGAAGTCCTCCATCATAAAACCGTAGAAAAGTCCGAGAATATCTCCAGTCGTCCTCACTCCATAATCGACACGGACAGTATTGTAATTAGAGTCAGTGTAATCAATAATATTGTTAGTGTAATGTATTGGTTCAAAGTGAACAATCAATGTTATTATTCCTAACGACCAGTGTAATATTATATCTGGTTTGATATCTAATACAACATGTATCATCCAGACAGGAGTAAATTAGCATGAAGAAGAATTGCAGAAGTTCGAGAACAGCAGATTGCACACAGTGCAAGAGGATCAGGGACATCATCGTGAGGAAGGGTAGAGCAAAAGCTACCGAGATAGCGACGGCAATCGTCAAGGAGGTTGAAAAATTTGCCCCCAAGAAGGACGTAGAGTCACGAGGGGAAAGGAAGGAAGCGGTAGCCAGCACAAGGAACAGCATCAGGATTCACCTCAAGAATATGGAGAAGTTCGGGAGGGTGATCAAGGACGAGAGCCGGTACTACACCCTACCAGATTTCACGCTCAGGGCGAAGGAGCATATCGCACAATTTCCCCAGTACCTCTCCGACAGAATAGATGAGGGTAAAGTCACACCGGAAAGCACAGTCGACGACCTGCTCAAGATTGTTGAGACATATTTGGCAGACGACTGGCACATCGACGAGGTGCAGCAGGAGGTGTTGGGTGAGTTAATCCGTTCTACCCATTTCAGCTACAGGGTGGGTGAGAATCCCACGTACCGCTTGGAGCCGACTACAGAGATCATAGACCGGACGATCCACGAGTTCAGGCACTGCCCGGGCTGTCTGAAGAGGTTGAGACCCGGTGAACTTGCCAAGGTCAAGGTGGACATAGGATTCGAATCTATGCTCCTGACCTACTGCTCCCAAGAGGAGAGGGAGAAAAAACGGGATCAGATGTTCCTCATCGACCCGATCCCGTCAGATGCGGAGGTGAACTTCATCCCCCGCTGTATGGAGCTTGACGCATGGGAGAAGATGGAGGACAGGAGGCTCTTCCGCACCCGGTTCTACTCCAGAAATATACAGGACATCCCCGAGGAGACCTTCGTTGACCTCGTCCGCAGACTACCGGACATGGACGGAGTGTCCACCATGGAGGAAGCTATGGAGAGGCTATTACCGTACAATCTGGAGGTGAAGGAGAAGCTCTACGTCCACCTCAGGGGACACTACCACCCGGGATGCTTCCCGGGATACGAGAAGGAGATATTCAGTGTCCCAACCTGCATCGATCTCGACGGTATGATCCAAGAGGTTAGGACTGCAGTCCCCCATGCGGAGAGTCTCCTCCAGAGGCATCTACTCCAGCTCGGCGAGCTCACCTGCGTGATCTGCGACCTTCCTCTTAATCTGGCTTTCTTCGGGAGGTACTACGAAGCGGGTGAACTATTGTCTATTGACCCCCGGTACTCACACCCCAGTGCATTCGTCCGACCCAAGTACGCAAACCAGCAGCTGAGCTTCAGGAACGCTTCGGTCGGTGACCGGCTCTGGTCTAATTTGGTGCTTTCCAAGATCATGATTGGAACGCTCACCCCTGAGGAATACTACCGGGCGATGACCAAGTACTTCCCCTTCTACCTCCGGGAGTTCGAGGGATTCGTCTTCGCACGGGTCTCCGACGACAGGAGACTTGTGCACACGTTCTGTGGAAATCTATGACTCTGGTAGAATACCGACTCGTCGGAATAATTCCAGACTATCAGATCTTGGTGACCTAGCACTGGTCGAAGCTCGTATTATCTTCTCGAAGAAACTATCAAGACCATCTCTGACACCATCTGGATTTTCTAACCACCCAGAGTGAGAGAACTGATCCTCATTAATCGGTTTCCCTCCGTTTCGCGGATGGGTGGTCATGTATCCTCTTATGTTTCTCACTGTCACATGCACGTAGTAAGGTCCCTCTAACCCCTGTTCTTTCAGGAATAGTACAGCAGACTCTACCGCCTGAGTAACCTTGGAAGGGAAATCAGATATGATGTACTTTGTTGATCTCTTGCCTCCTTGATCAGGGGATACCGTCTCTCCATCTTGCTTGAAGAGAGTAGTATCTGCAAATTCAACCCACCCCTCGAAGTTTACAAGGGAGTAGCTGACGATCTCCTCCCGCCCAAGACTCTCCGACATATTTGCCAAACCCTCGGTACATTTATCTTGGGTGAAACATCTATGAATTGGTCGAGGGATTTTATTCTTATCAACACTCCCTTCATCTATGCAGTTCTT
This sequence comes from Candidatus Heimdallarchaeota archaeon, assembly GCA_015522385.1. The sequence goes on along the minus strand of WAMJ01000081.1, from coordinate 1,246 downwards.
CCTCTGAAGGTATTCGCTGGACTTGCCGAGAAATTCTTGAGGTATGCAATGGATGAGGAGGAATGCCTTCTTGGTATCGAATAGGACACCAGTCTTGTTATCCTTGATATTTTCTAACCTTTCCTCTGATATCCTGTCCATCATTTCCTTGTCTTTCTTGAGGTTATTATTTTTCTCTTTCTCAAGGGTCTGTACCAACCAATCAAGTAGATTCTTGCCTATTACTGGAGGGTTCTGTTCTCTATTCTTCTTTATTTCCTGAAGTTTCCCTGCTGGGTACTTTATTACCTCTTTATCAACTATCTTGTGGTGTATAGGACAGAGAAGCATTAGGTTGGAGATGTCATTGAGCTCCTTCCTGGTCTTATCTTTGCTGTATCTCGGACCACCAGGGCTAATCGCGTAGATATGAGCGACCTCCCCTACAAATGTAGATCCCACCATCAACTCTTGTCCACAGTCAGGCATGTAGCACTTCCCACCTGAGTGAAAAGCAAGGTTACGAAGGGTCTCTTTACTGTATGATCTATTCACCTGAGTACATGTATTTTTCACCTTACTTAAATGTAAGCTAGTGTTCCCCTGAGAGCTCAATGTCCTTCTCACCGCCGAGACTTAGTCCTCTTCGTACTCGCTACAACGTTCTTAGGTTTCACCTTCTCAGTTTTGTAGAACCTCTTCTTGTGCTCCTTCAGGAGCTTTCTGTACACCATAACTAAACTGATTGACCTCCTTCCTATTCCGTTTCTCAATTCGTTCGAACTCCCCTTGGTCGTAGTAGTCCCACACGACCATACCGTTCTCCTTCTCGTGGATCGGAATTCCGACGATTTCCATGACCTCGTTGTGGCTCACTGGAAAGAAGAACGGTCTCCTGTTCTCGAAGACGAGAATGCTGCTCAGGTCATAGATCAGGAAACCATTGAAGAGCTGAAATATCTCATCTAGTCCAGCAAGACCATACCTGTACGACCTGATCTTGAGCACCTCAACATCTGAATGAGAGATCCCCACTCCCCAGAGACCTCGGTCTGACAGACGCTGATTATCCCTGACCTCCCTCAGGTAGTCCAGTATCTCAATAAGCATCTGTCTCTCGGAATCGTAGTTCCAGAGCCAGAACTCTCGGGAACTCTCTCCCCCTTTGAAAACCTCCGTAAATTTTCCTCCGAGGACGAGGTGATCCTCCATCAAAGGCCTGTAGGCAAATCCATCTGTGTCCCTGTCAGATACCGGGACATAGTAT
>WAMJ01000080.1 GCA_015522385.1 Candidatus Heimdallarchaeota archaeon | reverse complement strand
TCCTTCTTACCTTTGGAGTCGTAGGTCTTCAGCATGTTCAGTGCGTTTGCAAGAGGATCTAGGAGCATCTTATCATCCACCTCTCGATCCCGTGGTCTTGAACCCAAGATCACCTGCGATTTCTCTCATACAACGCCTGCAGATCATCAGATCTGCTCTGCGGATTATTCCTCGGTATGTCCCACAACGCCTGCACTGCCTCGTACCCTTGCCGTGTTTCCGTACCTTCTTTGGTTGCGTACTCATTCAATTACCTCCTTATTTGTGCCAGAACTTACCCTATATAGGGTATCTGTCAAGCAGGATTAATTCCAGAATACTTGGAGGATATAAAAAGAAAAAGATGGATTACAATCAGAAGCTTGATGCGATAAAATTCGTGGCGACCACTCCAAGGAAACTTCTCTTTATCTCTTGGAAGAGCAGTGGGTTGAGCCGGTTGAGTTGATAATGTTGAGTGTACCTCTCGATGATCCTGAGAATTGCAGGCTCGATCTTGGCAAAGGTCGGTAGCTTCATCACGATTGAGACCGGGAGGAAAAGACAGAAATTGTATATAGAACCGTCACTCATATCACACCAATTGATGACCATTACCCTGTAATCAGAAGATTCCATAGCAGGGAGATCATACACACCCTGACTGTGGTACCAGAACTTAGATAACCCACCAATGAGATATATCCCGAACTGGTTGGTGAAAATCTCCACCTCGCCATCACAGTTCGAAGGAATAATTTGGTGGAATTCTATCAAATCGTGATAGATCGGGGTGACATCATTGTTCCGAAAATTGTAGACAATGAACGGGTAGTTTGATAACCCAGTTTTCCTTTTCGGGATCTTCAAACCATTCTCAATACTCCTTCGTGACACGTTATTGGTCTTGTTCAGATTGTACGAGAATTGATTAGAAGTCAGGTCATCACCTCCGCTGTCTTTCTTTAATGGTCTTTTTTTCAACTCTATTTAAGATTAATGTGTTATTATACATAAATCTGATTGAATTCAAATTGTCAAAGTCTTGAGATCAAGTAATATCGAACATCCATGTATTCGTGTTTAGGTGAGGAGATGGCTGTTCAGAGTACAGATGGTCATTTTTCCAGCAATGGTAAAAAAATTCTATTAAATCATTGTGTTGGATTACAATATGATTTCCAGCATCAGCACAAACGTTAACAACATTATCGATATTTTCATAAATGTTCCACGGTAATTGAGAATCACTAAAAGATACTTCGATCAACTGACCAAAATGGATGGATATTTAGAGCTAAGTCTGAATTTATTACGGAATGATTAAATTTTTCACATTGTAATCTGGCGTATGGCATCAGTGACATATGCTAAGGAAGGAACTTTCCTATCCACAACTCAGAATATCGCAAAGATCACACTAAACAGGCCTGATGCGCTCAATGCTTTCAACCCCGAATTAATTTCGGATTTGAATGCTGCACTTGACCAAGCAGAGCAGGACAACGAGATCAGGGCAGTCATCATCAGTGGTGAAGGTAAGGCTTTCAGTGCAGGTGCAGACTTAAAGGCGATGACTGAGCTCTCCCGTGAGGAGGTTCAGAACTTCACCAAAGCGGGACAAGAGCTCTTCAGGAGGATCGAGTCCTTCCCCAAGGCAGTCATAGCTGCTATCAACGGATATTGCCTTGGAGGAGGTACAGAGCTCTCACTGGCATGTGATATCAGGATAGCTGCGTCTGAGATCAAGATCGGTCTCCCAGAGGTCAGCTTGGGTCTCATCCCAGCATGGGGTGGCTCGCAGAGACTTCCCTATCTGATCGGGATGTCGAAGGCCCGTGAGATGATCCTCACGGGAACTCTCCTGACATCAGAGGAAGCCCTAGAGATCGGGCTCGTCTCGAAGGTCGTGCCGCTCGATGAGCTGGCTTCTACTGCATCATTCCTAGCAGCAAAGATTGCAGATAACGCACCAATCGCAGTGGCGGAGGCCAAGAGATCCCTCAATGCCACCCGACACATGACCATCGAGGAAGGTAATGCTCTGGAACTGGAGATCGCAGACAAGTTGGCGCAGACCGAGGACCTTAGAGAGGGAATTACCGCAATGCGGGAGAAGCGAAAAGCGGTCTTCAAGGGCAAGTAATCTTTGGTAATTTCATATTATTAGGAGTTCACCTTTTTAATCCATTACGTCCCCTATTGTATTACTAGTATGTCCGACGATGTAGTTATTGTAGGTGCCGGACACTCAAAATTCGGTAAGCGGAAAGACGAAGGAATACGCGAGCTGGCTTTTGAGGCAGTGCAGGACCTACTCAAAGATTTTAACAAAGGATTGGATGATATCGACGCCAGCGTCGTAGGTATCGCAGGTGAAGAGTTTTCAGGCCAAGGTGCACCTGCTGCAGTTGTGGTCGATGAGATCGGGATGGCAGGGAAACCCACACTCCGTGTGGAGTCCGCGTGCGCTACCGGTACTGCAGGTATCAAGGCAGCTTACGGTTGGATCAAGGCTGGCTTTTACGACGCTGTCATGGTTGTCGGAGTCGAGAAGATGACCTCAGTATCCTCTGCTCGGGCGACAGAGCTCATGGCAAGAGCCGGAGATGTTAGGTGGGAATCCCCATTCGGAGTCTCATTCCCAGGATACTATGCCCTGATGGCGTCAGCGCACATGGCCCAATACGGAACCACCCGCGAGATGCTTTCGTCAGTAGGAGTCAAGAACCACTTCTATGGTGCAAAGAATCCACTCGCTCACATCCAGAAGGAGGTCAGCTTGGAAGAGGCGATGAGCTCGATACCCATTGCTCATCCACTTAATCTCTATGACTGCTCACTCATATCAGATGGTGCAGCAGCTATTGTACTAACAAAGGAGAGCCTTGCTAAGGAGTTTACCGATACCCCCATCAAGATTCGCGGGATTGGTTCAGGCTCCGATAATATGATGATGAGTGAAAGGGAGAGTCTCACCAGCCTCAGAGGTGCAAAGATGGCAGCTCAGAAGGCGTACAAGATGGCAGGGATCACCCCAGATCAGGTTGACGTCGCAGAGGTTCACGACTGCTTCACCATCGCTGAGATCATCGCCACCGAGGACTTAGGCTTCTTCGAGCCAGGGGAGGGAGGTAAGGCAGCTCTCGACCAGCAGACCTACATTGGGGGAAAGATCCCTGTAAATGTTGACGGAGGTTTGAAATCTAAAGGGCATCCACTGGGGGCCACGGGAGTGTCCCAAGCGGTTGAGCTCAGAAAGCAGCTCCTTGGTGAGGCAAAAAATAGGCAGGTTGACGGTGCAGAGATCGGGTTGAGCCACAATGTCGGTCAGACAGGTCAGTTTGTGAATGTTATGATCTACTCGAGGTGATATTATGTCAGAAGAAAAACTTAATTTTGGACACGTAAGCTATGAAGAGACCTATCCTGTTGTGAGCCGCTTCTCCAAGAAGCTCAAGGACGGCAGACTCATAGGCAGTAAGTGCAGTAAATGTGGGAAGGTCTTCCTCCCGCCACGTAGGGGATGTAACAATTGCTTCTCCACGGAGATGGAGGAAATCGAGATCGGGACAGAGGCAACCATGACCGCC
>WAMJ01000079.1 GCA_015522385.1 Candidatus Heimdallarchaeota archaeon | reverse complement strand
CTACTACCCCCATGGCATAATGGATTGGTTGGAGGAAATGAAAACCAATTAACACGATCTGGATCGTTAACCATGTGAACAACGTGATCCCCATAAGAAGACCATAAAGTGCGGCCTTCCTGTATTCCATTAGAGACAATATTACCCCCAACACGTGGCCAACACCTATCACGGAAATAAGAATAATCGCTGGCACGAGGAAGTTTGTGAAGGGAGAATCCTCTAGAACCACCTTGTCAAGCTGTAATCCCGGGCTTCCCTCAGGGCTAAGTAATAGCATACTACCCCCTGCGAATGCGCCAAATGCGATTACACCCTGAATAAAGATTAACCAGAACCGGGAGTTTTTAACGAAATCTATGTTCATAGTGTTTTTCCAAAATATTTTTCTGTTTTTAATTATTTCTACTGAAATATCAGCCACTGCAAATATTTTTCTCGAAGTTCATTTTCACCAATTCAATGTATGCATGATTTTGTACATTCACACAATGGCTGAGAAATCTAGAGGGTGAAAGAAATTATGGAGTTTCTAACCTTGGAAGCGCTGGAACTGGGGATCTGCAATTAGGACATCCGGAATTCTCTCTCAACCAGATCTGGAGGTGACCCCTGTGAACAAGTAATGAACAGCACTCCATTGTGTGAGTGTCTTCAGTCACATCGTCATAGCAGAAGACGCATGTTCTACTCTCTAGTTCAGGTTCGAAGTCGACCATGGTAATTTTGCTTCGAGATCTCTCGATATCTTCTTGGATCTTTCTCCACTCAACCGAGAGGATCTTGGCATCACGCTCTAACTCATTCAATGTCTCAACAACCTCTTCACTGCTTAGCCCCCTGATCCTGTTCTTCCCAAAGTAGTTAATCTTTGTTCCGTGACTCAGTATATCACCCACCCTCGTGAGTTCTTTGACCACAAATACCCGGTCATAAGACTGCGGTATGTACCCTAATTCAGGAAAACGGAACCTTATTGAGTACCTTCCGTCATGGTCCCGAACCCGAGCGATCAGATTCGTGGATCTTACGGTATAGTACGTGGAATCAGAAGACATCTTCACCCCAAAACCCATGCGCTTCAACTTAGACGTCCCGTCCATCTTCGTCACAATTATCAGGAAGTAAATCAGCAAGCTGAGAACAAAGACTGAACCAAAGGAAGTAATAAAGAAAATCCACGACATAAATTAACCACATCCACACAGTATATTTTACATCACATATTTATAAATCCACCCCCAGTTTTTCGGCACAGTGAACGATACACGACATTAGTTTTCCTCACGAATAGAGGTCTGTGACTCGAAGACGAAACCGTCCACCCGTTTGAGCTCGTACACCGAGAAGTCAGTACGAGAACAATACGGACAGCTCGTCTTGGTAAGGAACCACGTACTAAGATGCGACCTGTGGTAGTAGGTACCACAACAGTCAATGAGGCAGATACCTTCAGCATTCCGGACAGTATTAGAGCAAATCACACAGGTCATTACCTCGTTGTTATCCTCACCCTCTTCAGACCTCGGGAAGAGCACCAAAACCTCTCTCTGGAATGTGACCAACTGGTTGCAGTAGTTCACAAGCTCACCGATGTCCTTGAAGGAGAAAGAGCTGACATTGCTCACGTCCAGCATCTCGAGGAAGGTGAAAATCGTCAGTATCTGATCCCTCAGATTGTCTTCGATTCTCGTCACCACGTCTCCATTCCCCGCTTCGTAGATGATGCCATCACGTGGATAGACCGATCCAAAGTCCTCATCGTACGGACTGAAGACCCCCTCCCTGTAGATGGCAAGGTTTCCTGTGACAGGAATGAGTTTGGGGAAGCGGGCATAGCACAGATAATCCTCATCCTTCGTCACCATAACTTGAAACTGCACATTTTCCTTATCCATAAAGAAGCTCACATCCTTACCTGCGAGCTGTGCCTCGTATCTCATTTCCCCCAGCGAAATTGGAGCATCGGTCAGCTTGAAGCCAGCACGGAGGAGGGTCTCACCAAGAGTACGCCTTGCAACCTCTCTCCTTATACGCCGTCCCCTCAGTGCGGGTAGAAGAAAGTACATCAAAAGAACACCCACCCCTATAAGAAGGAGCACGATGGCTTCGTAGACCACAAGTTCATTACCAAGACGTGTGATAAAAACAATTCTGTATGAGAGTAGACAGTCGCGTACATCAACTTGGGTTTAACCAGACCACGTGAGCAAAAAGATCTATGACACCACAGATTTATAAATACCGATCGTTGAGGGAAGAATAATGGGCTATGGGAAAAGATTAGCTAACGACCTCCTGAGTCATAGAAAAGATCCGGAGTATATTTATTCCCGATTGAATGAACGAAATAATTTCCCGTTCTTCCAAGAGATTATGAAAAACCTAAATATTCTGAAGAACCCACAATTCAGACCACTCCTTGTTAAAATCCTATACCTCCTCTTCAGATATCAAAAAAAGATGAGGAAGGAGTATCAGGAAACACTGGATTTGAGCATAATCAACATGATCCTGAATGCCAGAGGAAGAGTAAATTGGAGAATATCTTCAATGGAGGATCTGGAAACCGTCCTAGAACTGTTTCAGGAACTTGGGTTCAATGTTGGATCTACCGACTGCTACAGGAAACTTATTCTGAGCCGTTACAAAATAAGATTTGCCTTAGGAGAAAGACGATATCAGATATACTACCAGAAGGTGTTCGGAGAAAATGTACCTTGCAAAATCCCCAAACTTATCTTCCTTGACGCAGAGGTATTCACGTCGTCATGGCACTATGGAATATACCTCGAAGAGGTCATACCGTGGTTCAATGAGACGGTATGGAATGAAGCAAAGAAGACTAGAAGGCAGAGTGACAGGGAGTGTAAGATATGTGCACGACGAGAAGAACTGGAAATCCACCATGTCATACCGAAATCAAGGGGAGGCCTTAATTTCCTAGAGAACCTTATCACCCTCTGTACCAAGTGCCATAAAGAAGTTCATCTCGGATGGGATATGGGCTTCAGTAATTGCAGCGATGTACAAGAATTAGAATTATAGTAATAGTCTTTATCAATCCACATAACAGCTCCAGCTCCATCAATAACAAACCACTCTGATTCAGCGAAGGGCGCAATCCACATCTCGATACCAAACAAACAATTAAAAAACATGGAAGCCCATAGAGCTTTGAGCACCAACTTCAGGTGATCAATTGGCGGGTTCGCCCAGTCTGGTCAACGGCGATGGGTTTAGGTCCCATTCTCTTAGGAGTTCGTGAGTTCAAATCTCACATCCGCCATTCACGATGCATACCAGTCCATAATTTAGGTCTCACACATGTTTTCTGATTTTCCTTTTCCATATCGTGACGGAAATGGTAGCGACTAAGGTCCCGATGAAGAAATAGCTGGCCCGGTCGGTAGTTGACGGGATATCAAGAGATGATGTGCTTGGTACAGAGCTTATAGAATTTACTGAAGATTGTGATGATGAGATTTCGTTGTCAGATTTGTCATCAGATGTGGTTGACGTGGTCTGACTACTGCTTATCAACGAGACTGAAGTGCTGCTAGTGGTATCTGTCGGGCTGCTAGTGGTATCCGTCGGGCTGTTAGTTGATGTAGTTGTGACCTCTGTCGTTGTGGAAGAGGTTTCAGAGGAGTTTGGATAGTTATAGATGGGGGTAAAATATTTCAGAGGTTCGAGGGAGAGTGAGACATTTCTATTCCCAATTAGTTGCACAAATGCGCCAGTTACGGGTCGATCCAGTAGTACATCAAACCCATCTGAACTCACATTGGAGATGTTGAAAGACGTGTCGGTGAAGCTCCCATTCCTGTCGACTAGCCTCACGTTCTCGATCTGCTCGGGATAGTTCCGTCCGAATGCCTTGATGGATAGAGTATTGTCGTCGATGCCAGTGACGTAGAGAGCGTTCACCGTCCCAACGTGCTTCTGAAGAGTGTACGAGTAGCCACTATCGTTCTCTGAGATATACCTAACTCTGTACCAGAAGGTGCTATTGTTCTCCTTGAAGGTTATGGAGAGGGTCGTATTGTCAGGGGTCGAGGTGTTCTTGCCAGTGGTATTGAATGGGATTCGTTCCCACGATGCACCACGGTCAAATGATCGTTGGAAGACAGTCTTAGTCCTGTTGTCGTGGTAGGGGATGTTCGCCTGCATGTGGGTTTGGTTGTAGCGGGTGATCCATGGGATGAACATCGCTGGGACTGTCTCATTGGCACCGGGGTTGATTTCGATCCACCGTGTGGCAGAGTTTCCTGCCGCATCCATCAGATCAACCGACATGAATGTGTTCTTCTCGATGGTGAGATTTTGGACGAAGCTTGGGATGTAGTTGTTCTCATCGCTCCACTTCCTGTACATTCTGTACTGTTGGTGAATTCCTTTCAGAATCTGAACTTTTAGCGAGACTAGATTATCATCCTGGGGATTTAGTTCGAAGACCTGGTCCTTGTAGAGCTTTGTGTTCCAGTCAGGGATTGTTCCATTGATTGTGAATGTCGGGGGAGTTCGATCGATCCTGAACAAGGTACTTCGAGTCAAACTCGATCCTCCTCTCCTGAAGACAACAGTGAAGTTGTGCTCTCCTTCAGTCAATCCTGTGATCTTCTGCAATGGCTGGATATCCACCATATTACCGTCGAGGTATGCGGTCGTGTCCCAGCCACCGGTGAAGTCAACCGTGAGCTCGGTCTCTCTGAAGACGCCACCGTCGTAGGGATACCTTATCCACGGACGATCGAGTCCCTTGAATTGGTGGATCAGGACGAGTTTGAGTGCTTCCGCCAGCGAGGGATCGCTCAGTTGGGAGGTGATGTATATCCCAAAATGGACAACACTTCCCCCGTATGGTCCGAATGGGATTTTCTCGTAGAACTTGATACCCCTGTCGAGCTGCTTGAAAGAGGATTGCCAGTCACCGATAATATGTGCATTCGGAGTGAGAAGCGTGTTCTCCTCATGGGAATTGTACCTTTCACCGATCCTCCCATATCCACTCTCGGTTAGTTCGAGAGCAATGGGATGGGGATTCGTGACATTGGTCCTTAACTTAGATCCGGCCATGTCTCCCTTACTGAAGGTGGAGTACCGATTTCCGATAAAATCGAAGTTCTCGCGAGTAGACCATGTATTTACGAACCGACCCTTGTACAGATCGGTCTGGGTAGCATTCTCTCCGTCAAATTCCCATGCATGTCCATTGAACTGTTGCAGGGTGTTTGTCTCCTCGTTGTACTCGACCTCTCCGAAGAAAGAGTTCCCGTTAAGGATGACCACATTACCCCCAGCTTGCACGAATCTCACAACATTCAGATACTCCTCCATCGTGACGTACTCATTGTGCTGGAAGATCAGTGTGTGATATAGTGGAAGTCCATCCTCTGTGAAAATTCGACCAGCGTGGACGTCTTGGTCATTGATCTGGAAGAGGTTATCCGGATCTATACCACTATTGATCAGGGCAGTGTTAATCTTAGATGGCATGGTACTTGTCTGATAGACATTCACAAAAAATTGACTAGTATCTTTCTTGTATCTAAAGAAGGTATAAAATGAACGATAAGCTGCATCCGTGAAAGTCTGGTGAACCACTGCAACCCTTATTTTGGAAAGATCATCTTCTGAGTTAGGGGCGGTAGTTATGACACTCATTTCAGGTTCACCAAATCCAGAGCCTATAGAACCGAGTAGAAGAAAGAGAAGGATAACCGATTTTTCGATAGGAGTCAATCAAAATCACCATGTGTTGAAAAATTTATAAATATTCTTCTTTGGGACTGTTTGATCCCATATCAATCGTATATATTGGGTATGTTAAGCTCATTGCAGAGTATTAGAATGTCAGTTCCAGAGAAGGTATCAGGAAAGGCTGTCGTATTCAACAGCTCAATTGTTAATCACTCTGTTCAAGGAATATTCCAATCCTGATTTTATACAACAGGGTATTTACCGAGGAGCTTAGAGGGTGAGGAGTTGAATGCGACGAACGGTATTACTTTTCCCCCGTAGCTGAACTTCGGGATCATCCATGTAAATGGATCGAATAGATTGTGGGGGACATGGAGCTCCTCACTGCCCTTGAGCTTGTTGATATAGCGACTGAATGCATGATGAGAAGCGGGGTCATCGACGAGATAGGTAGAGTCAAATTTCTGAAGGTTGAGAATTGTGTTATCCAAGCTCTGTCCCCCGAGGCACAGTCTAAATAATTCGCTCAACAAAGTGACCGAGATCATGTCTGCATTGAGTATTCGGGGAACTGTTCTTAGTTCACTAAGAAATGTATTGACCTTCTCGAAATCCATTCTGTCTTTCAAACAGTCTTGGACGTAAAGTGTCGCGATTGAGTAATTGAGGTCGAAGAGACTAGATATACGAATATCCGAAAAATCCTCTTCAAGGGTTTTGAACAATAAAGCCCTCTGTTCGGGTGCCTCTTGATACCCGTCATTTTCATCCAACAGGAAGAGAAGCTCTACGACTTTCATCAGAATGGAGACGGCCACGGGTGTGAAAGGGGATTTGCTTATAGTGAAACCGAACGTCTTCATCAACGATCGTAATTTCGCATAGAGTTCGAGACCATCGTCAATCTGGTCGACAAGTTCTTTATTCTCAAAGCCCTCACGGTACAAATACTTGATCCGCTGCTTAAAGTTGAAGTACTCACGACCGAAATTGGCCATAATGAAGACCCTGTTCTCCCAAGGATTGTCATTTCGGGAAATCTGGCCCCTGTCGTACATATCAATCACAAGGTTTAGTCCTCGATCGAGCAATGACTGGACATCGGATAAGCCTTCGAATAGACCATCAATTCCTCCGAATCTCGAGAGAGTTTCAGTGGGATAAGTCGCCATAACAGTAGAGACTACCTCGGAGAAATGGAGGAGATTTGATACAACGGCATCGATATCTGAGAATATAGACGCTGTTTCCTTCTTTGATGTAATATCATTGATGACAATTTCGAGGATGACCCTGAGAGTTTCAAAATTGCGAAAATATTGTGAGATCCACTCTAGATGTGTCTCCTCGTCGACTGCAATTGAGCTCACAATCGCACCTCTGTACAGGACACATACTCCGTCGTACAACTTGTACACCATTTCTATCCCAATCTTCTTCTCATCTATCAGGTTGTGAATCCACTCTTTGGGATAGACCTCCGTTGGTTCCGGGAGCCCACTGAGCAGATCAGAGAGGGTCATAGCAAAGGAGGTGACCTTCTCGACCTCCTCACGGGCGACGTAGATGTAATTTACGAGCAAATAGTATAGAAGTGACTGACCCAGCATCGAGACTTCGGAGAGTTCAGGGGTGACTGGGATATGGTTGAAGACAGGTTTCAGCTCGACAAGTATCTTGAGCAACTCGTCGGAGTATCGTGTATCCGTCCTCGATACGTCAGAGTAAAACAGCTCATTCATCTTCCTTCCGACCTCGTTTATCCTGTTTTTCAGGTAAATTCGAGATTGAAGATAGCTTCTACCATCAACTCCACCTAAGTAAGTTTGCATGTCGGAAATTATCCCCGAGATCTCACTGAATATGGTCATGTCCTTATTCATGAAAGGTAGGGAAATATATATTCCTATTCACTTAAACCTAGGAAACTTCTCCTATGTGATTTACTGAACTGGATCTAGGAGGTGCCCGACGTCTTGACCTTCGTGGACTGTGCTCAGAATATCAGATAAGACCGTAGTGGGTACAGGGGTATAGTTACTTGGAAGTGAAAGGACTAGATCCCTCACCACCCGTATGGTCTTCCCTACCCCCTTGGTGTCCATCTCAATCAGTTTCCCCAAGAGCACTTCCACATTCGATCCTCTACCACCGTGCTTCTCTAGCCCTATCTGAGTGGATACCTTGTGCACATACCTCGTAGGCGATCCCATTGGAACCCTGCCTTCTTTGAGTAATCGGTAGAATTTCCGCAATCTGTCAACCCGTAGGTCAATTCCTCTGCTGGAGACAATCAAGCACGCCTCCTCGAACATCGCCCTCGTCAACCTGCGAGTGACCTCCTCTCCAAGCCCTTGAGGGTAGGGGAGTTTCCGAAGTGCAAGGGCTGGGGAGACGACATTAAGCACGAGTTTTCTGTAGAGCTCTGTTTTGAGATCTCCTGTTATCTCGCAGTTGAATCTGGAGAGGATTCTGCACAGGTCAAAGGAGCACTCTCCCACAACGGTAGGTGCTTCTCTGTGATAGTAAACAAGGTCGGATCGGACAAGTGTGGCCGACCACCAGATCAATCCACCACATACCTTGTTCTCAGGGAATGACTCCTGAATGATCAGTAAATTGTCCACACCGTTTTGTAGGCTGAGGAGAACTGTGCTCTTACCTACCTCCAAGTTCTCCAAGACAGAACGGGTCTGTTGTCCTTGGCAGGTGATGATCACGAGGTCGTAGTTACCTTTCCCACGTGAGACAATAGGAAGACTTGCACTCTCCTCGACCACCCCCGTAACGGTGAGAGTTACGATACCTTCATCACGACGCCTCATGAGTGTGACGTCATGCTCAGAGGCCAGAAGGACCCCGAGGACGGATCCAATAGATCCTGCACCCGCAATAAGTACTTTCACGGGATACCGATCGGTTAGACCGTTTAAGTATTTGCCACCCCTCCCCTTGAAATTCGCGAAAATACCAGAGATTGAGTTGAAAGACACCAAGAATCTTGGAAATATGACCCTTCACTTACCTCTATATTTTTAGCCTGTACTTACTAGCACAGACTGAGTAATATGGGTTTCCAGACAGGTCCATTACATGACGTTCTAAACTTAAACTTGTGGGCAAGAAGAAGTAGCCTGTGGCCTATGACCTTCGGGATTATGTGCTGCGCTTTGGAGATGATGGCCAGTGGTGTGGGTAGATTCGATGGAGAGAGATTTGGTGTGATCTATCGACCTTCCCCTAGGCAATCAGACGCCATTGTGGTAAACGGACCCGTGAGCCACAAGATGGCCCCCAGACTGCGGCTCCTCTGGGATCAGATTCCAGAGCCAAAGTGGGCAATTGCGATGGGAGAGTGTGCAACCTCTGGGGGACCGTTCTGGGAGGCATACAGTATCATCGGAGGAGCAGATGAGATCATCCCTATTGATGTCTACCTCCCTGGATGTCCAGTTCGACCCGAGGCCCTGTTCTTTGGAATTGGTAAAATCCAGCAGAAGATCAAAGCGGGGAAGAAGTGGGTAAGACCAAAAGTCCCTGACTTCGTCGACGAAGAGGCCCAAGCACTAGTAGATGGTAAGGCCAACAAAGCAGGTTGGGCAAACATGCCGATCGAGGATGTAGAGAGCATCCCCGCACAGGGACCACTCGCAAGGAACGCGACCTTCGAAGATCTTGCTTCTGTTAGAGTTCAAGGCTATCCCCACGAGGAGAATATACCCTCCCGTGGCAAGGAGCTTGAGAGAGAAGTCGAGCAGTAAATTTTTATCCGACTATTCAATCACCACTACTTATAACAGAGTAAAACTTAACTACAAGCCCCATAACCGTAAATTTCAGTTAGAAAGCTGTCCCTAATAGAGATGTTATATACTCCGAGTCAGGTATAAGAACACCTGAGATTCTAGGGAGAGAACAGGATGCAGATACAGAAAGCAATGCCACTACCACCACCAGAAGAGGATACGCCTATACACTGGATCAAAGTGGAGGAGGCAAGGGAGCACAATCTCAAGGGTATAGATGTGAGGGTGCCCAAGAATAGGTTCGTGGTTGTCACGGGCCTATCAGGATCTGGAAAATCCAGTCTTGCCATCGATACACTCTTTGTCGAAGGGCAGAGGCGTTTCGTCGAGTCCTTAAGCTCCTATGCCCGACAGTTTCTTGGTCAGATGGAGAAGCCCCATGTGAAATCTATCTCCGGACTCAGTCCAGCGATCTGCATAGAACAGAAATCCGCCTCCCACAATCCTCGAAGTACAGTAGCTACAGTCACCGAGATCATGGACTACCTGAGGTTGTTCTATGCCTCGATCGGGATACCACATTGCCCCGAGTGCGGGACAGCAGTGAAGGGTTTGTCCGCAGAGGAGATGGTAAATCACATACTCGAACTCCCAGAGGGATCGAAGATCAGGATAATATCTCCGATCGTGAAGAACGAGAAGGGAACTTTCAAACGCCTCTTCGAGAATCTACGGAAGCAGGGTTACATTAGGCTTGAGGTTAATGGACAGGAGGTTAACCTTGACGACGGAATTCCAGTACTTGACAAGTCGTACCGTCACTATATCAACATAATCCTCGATAGGATGGTCATTAAGAAGGGGATCACGAGCCAGCTGACCACCTC